>NZ_JBZVFJ010000019.1:0-33563 GCF_058402725.1 Fundidesulfovibrio sp.
GCCCAGGCCCCTGCCGCGCCCGAGGCCGCCCCGGCCCCGGCCCCGGCCAAGGCCCCCGAGCCGGAGCTGCCCGCGCCCAAGAAGGTGCCCAGGCAGCAGAGCATCTAGCGGGGAGCGCCTGGTCGGTCCTGAGCAGCCTGTTGCGTTGTTCTTGCGACTGCAAGAGTCGTCAGTGTCGGTAGACTGTTAAAATACCGGCGCGTCGCTGTCGCGCATGTCGAAGGTGTTGCCCGCGAGGCCCTTCCAGTCGCCCAGGAGCAGGCGCATGAGCCCCATGGCCGACTCCTCGGGCATGATCAGGCGTCCGCGCTCCTTCCAGGGCCGGAAGAGGGCGCGCAGGGCCTCGGCCCCGCCGCCTGCGGCGTTGCGGGCCTGGTGCTGCATGCGCGTGTCCACGAGCCCCGGACGGTAGACGAAGCAGGTGAGCCACGGAGCCTCGGCGGCCAGTTGTCGGCAGAGGTGCTCCTCGGCGGCCTTTGCCGCGCAGTAGAGACCCATGCCCGGCTGCACCACCGACGCCGCCCCCGACCCCACGAACACCGCCAGACCGGAGCCCGCCTTGCGCAGCACGGGCACACAGTGCCTGGCCAGGATCCAGCCGGCCTTCACGTTGGAGGAGAACACCTCGTCGAAGCCCCCGCAATCCATCTCCCAGACATGGGGGCCGGGGTTCAGCACGCCCGCGCAGTGCACGAAGCCCACGAAATCGCCCAGGGACTGGGCCGCCTCCAGCAGAGCCCGCGCCGTGGTGGCCTTGGAGGCGTCGCCGGGCACGGCAATCGTCTGGGCCCCCACCATGTCGCAGGCGTGCCAGGCGTCCTCCAGGTCTTCCGCTCCGCGCGCGTTGAGCACCAGGCGCGAGCCCAGCACGGCCAGGGCCTCGGCCAGCGCCCTTCCCACGCCCATGGAGGCCCCGGTGATGATGAGCGTCTTGTCCTTGAGCAGCATGACTCCTCCCTGCGGCGGTCCGGGAGCCTGCGCGCCCGGCGTCCTGCGTGAACACTATCGCGGAATGATGACAAAACCGTGTCCGCTGTCAAGGCGGGCTCCCCTCCGGCCCCGGCCGCTCTCCCCGCGTGGCCGCTGCGCGCGTCGGCCGCGCGTTTGATGCGTCGGCAGCCTGAGGTCGGCCCCAAAGGGAGAGAGGCTACTGGCTCCTGATGGCGTGCGCCAGACAGCGTGACCACTTGAGGGCCGCCGGGCTCCCCCGCGGATGGACGGGATCGGCGAAGTCGTCGTCGGAGAGGGGGCAATCGGCCTTCATGTCGACGACGGCGCAGCCTGGGAGCGCGCGGATCTGCCGGAAGTGTGCGGGTTTGAGCGCCTGGTAGAGGTCGTTGTAGGGGCTGTTCGTCTCGTGCCATCGCGGGAGGGGAAGATCCACGACGAGAAACCGCCCGCCGTGGGCGGTGACGCGTTCCGCCAAGGCGTGCAGGCGTTCGAAACCTGGACGCATGTCCCCTTCGAGCCCGTAGGAGGAGACCAGCGACTGGGCGAACGCGGGCCACTTCTCCAAGGGAAGCTGGCTGGTGTCCGCGCCGACGAGCCTTGGAGGACGCACGGCCTTGCCCGATGCAAGAGAGTGGATCGTGCCCGGGATGTCGTCCAGGGCGACATGCCGCTTGTAGATGTCCCGGAGCGCGAGGAAGGGCTTGAGGGAGAGCAGGCAGAGCCGGGAAAGCGCTTCCGGAAAGACCGAGACGAGCCTGTCTCCGATCGTCAGGTAAAGAGAGGACCGCTTCATGTGGCTCTCGAACGTGTTCATCCCCTGGTCGCACTTCGAGGCGCTGAACATTCCGAACCATGCGCCGACGACGATGGTCGTCCGCGGCCACATGGCCTGAGGCGTCGCCTCCTCGATGAGCCGAACCGCTGTCTCGACGGCGCAGATGCCGGCCCCCCCCAGCGAGAAGTTGACCACGTCCGCTCCGCCCAACAAGGCCGAGAGTTCCGCCGACCGAAAGCCCTCGCGCGTGTTGGATGCGCCCAGAATGATGTAGCGCTCGGAGACGTGGTTCGTCAGGGGATATCTTTGGTAGACGATGTAGTCGGGGTCGTCAGCCATGTTGTCGAGGAACTTTGGTTCTTCGAACACGGCAAGACACACGGCGGCTGCTAGATTGATCGCCGCTGCAAGCAGGACGACAGTGAGAGTGATTCCGAATGCTTGTTTCATTTTATGGGCCGTCTGCCTGCTCCAGGCTGGCAAGAACTGTCCTCTGTGCGTCCGGTGGAGTGCGGTGGTGTTGTTGCAACTTGATCAAGCATCAATACGGGTTGGCCTAGAAGCGTTCATACACGAACGGGATGCTGGTTTTGTCCAGAACGGCCAGCGCCAGAGTGATCGCGAAAAGCATGGAAGCCGTGAACAGGTAATGAACAGAGGCGTTCCGCGTGAAGACGGCCTGCATGGCCCCGGACAGCCTGTCGTACAGAATGCGTAACGGTTCGAAGAGGCAGAAGACGCCCGTCAGGATTCCGAAAGTGATTGGAAGAAGGAGGAATGCGGCGGAACCGCTGAGCGGGATGCCTTGTCGAGCGCCGGGAACCCAGATGCAGGCCAGCGAGAGGACGAAGTAGGCCAGCGTGACGGAACGGGCAAGGATTCTGTACGCGGCCTTGTCGGCCAGCTGGTTGTATCGCTTCTTGCCCAGTCTGTTCTGGAGGGTAACCTGGTAGAACTTGTTGCTGGCCACACCCAACCCCAGGAAAAGGCCGTAGACGAGAAACGTAAAGGTCGTTCCGTGCCAAATGCCCATGATGAAGAACGTGATGAAGAAACCGGCCGTCGTGATGTATTGCATCGCGGTCTTGCCGGAGGCTCTGGCGGCGAACGCCTTGACGAACTGGTTGAAGACGTAGGTCTTGAACCATTCGGAAAGAGTGATGTGCCAGCGTGACCAGAAATCGAGGAGGTTCTTCGACTCTAGGGGAGAATGGAAGTTTTCCGGGAGCCTGTATCCCGCAAGCAGGCCGAATCCGATGACGATGTGCATGTACCCCGAGAAGTTGGCGTACATGTAGACGAAATAGGCCAATGCCGCGATCGCCGCAGAGGTTATCGCATCCGTTGGAAGATGCGGCTGGTCCAGAATCTTGCCGAGTTGCCCGGCGTAATGCGTGTGAAGCGCGTCGGCATAATAGGAGACGATGCCTACCAGGAAAAAACCGAGGAGTATCCTGTCAATAGCCTTCAGTGAAGACGTAGTATCCGTTGGGGTGGCAGGTGGTGCTGTTTCGGCGGCAGCGTATTCGTCGTAGCGCTGTATCGGACCTGAAATGAAGCACAAAAAGAATGTGTTGTAGTTAAAATACGACAGCGGTCCTGGGAGACGCATGGCGCCCTGGTGGACGTCGATGACGATGTGCAGTGTCCTGAACAGGATGTACGACAAGCCTATTGTGGCGTAATGCTCCGAGAGGTGCGGCAGCCCGTCGAGCAGGGTGTATTTCCTGAGCCAGGCGAAACCGACGATGAGCAGCGACAGCATACCCCAAAAAAGCAGGGTGCTGCGCCATCGCGATATGGCGCAGCACGCAAGATAGCCGACCGAGAGGAAGGCCAGGAGCGGCAGGGCCGGGGCAAGCCCGCCCGTTTGGCTCAATAGGAACGCGCCGTTGAAGCCGGTCAGGGCCAGGGCGAACGGACGCTTTCCCCGGGCGACTCCGGCGAGCAAGGCGAAGGCGAGGCAGAAGGCGACAAACGAAAGCGATTCGATTTTCATCGTCCGTCAGCTACGCTCCACCAGCAGGTCGATCATGCGGCCCACGTTGGCCAGGCTTCCTACTTCGGCGGCGTTGAGCCTGACATTGAACGCCTTCTCCACCGCAACGACCAGCGTGATGTGCATGACGGAGTCCCAGTCGTCGATATCCTTCGCGGTGGTCTCGTCCGTGAGGACGATGTCGTCGTCTTCGAAGACCGTCCTGAAGACATGGGTCAGCTGTTCGTGAACAAGGGCTCTCTTGTCGGTCATGTTCGACTCCTGTCGGGGTTGAGATCAATACGGAGCGATTTCGGCGATGTGATGCTCCAGGAGGGCATTGTCCGAAGCCGTGTCGAACTGCCAGATTTCGCAGTGCTCATCGCCGCCGGTTCTGGCGTATCCGAGCTTCTCGTAAAGCCGTGAGACGAGGGCGTTCTTTTTGGTGGGGATGTACTTCCCGACCAGGTATCGGCCGTTGCGCTCCCTGACCAGCCGCACCATGGCGTTGTGGGTGAAGGCCTCCATGCCGCGCGAGAGCACGCGGCAGCTCATGACCCATGTGTCCACATGGAAGGTGTCCGGACCGGCCTGCTTGAGGATGAAGACGGCGATCAGGCCGTTGTCCCCGAACTTGTCCCGGAGTTTGAGGAAGCGGATCGTCACGTCCGGGGTGCGGGCCATCTCGACGATCTGGGCCTCCGAGTAGCGGGTGGTGGTCAAGTGGAACTGGTTGCTCTTGTTGATGAGCTGGGCGACCCGGGGCAAATGGAGGGCATCGAGTTCGCTGCAGCACGCCTCCATGGAGAGGCTCTTCAGGAAGTCGGAGATGTTGTTGTGGCTGGCCTGGAGGTTCTTGCGCAGGGCATTTTCCCTGTACATGGTCCCCCTTGCGGTGTCTTCCTGGGAGAAGGCGACGGTCTCGAACAGGCGCCACTGGTCCAGGGCCCGCACGTAGAGCGCCGGGTCCTCCGGCATGGGGACCACCTCGACCTGGGGAAGCATGCTGCTGACCAGTTCGCGTTCCGCAGGGTTGTCGTCCACGAACACGAACGAGTCCAGGCCCAGTTCCAGCACATTGGCGATGTGCCGGATGTTGCCGGCCTTGTCGTTCCAGTTGGCGACGAAAACGGCGATGTCCTCAAGCTTGAGCTGCATGTCCGGGTGCGACAGGAAGGGCTGTTTGGCGATGTCCTCTTCGTTCTTGCTGCAGACGGCGAGCACCACTCCGCGCTGTTTCAGGGCCAGGACGTAGCGCTGGAAGTCCACGAAGGCTTCGCCGTCGGCTCCGTTGCCCAGGCGGATGCCCTCCATGCCGTCGTCACCGATCACGCCGCCCCAGAGGGTGTTGTCGAGGTCCAGGACGAGGCATTTCTTGGCCTTGCCTTTGATGCCCTGCACGATGCTTGCGGCCTGGAACGCCACCGTCCCGATGGCGTCCAGCGAGAACGCGTGCTTGGAATGATACCAGAAGCGCTCGTCGAACCAGTGGCGTTTGCCGAAATGGGCGGAGAGGTGGTCCAGGTCGAGCAGGCCCACGCCGGGACGCAACTTGTCCGCCAGGGCGAGGTTGAAGCGCCGCAGGAAGTTCACCCGGCCCCAGTCGACGCAGCCCTCGAAATTGCCGAACACGCGCTCCGAGGGGATGTCCGCGTTGTTCTGGAGGATGTAGGCTGCGGAGTTCTCGTGGATCGCGCTCCAGAGGGTCGCGAAGCGTCCCGTGGCCTCCTCGGCCGCGCGGCAGGCCTCCTTGCAGCCGCAGGGCGCATGGGGGATGTCGCGGTGGCCCGTGAGAATCCAGACGATGTCGGGCTTGAACCGGTAGAGGTCGCTCTCCGGGTCGAGCAGGGTCTGGTCCAGGGTGTTGAAGGTGGCCAGGTGGAGTTGCGCGCTGAACCCCGCGCGGGCCAGCCAGAAGCGGAAAACTTCGGCGAGGTGGTCGATGGTGCTCGTGCCGACGAGCGCGATGCGGATCGGCTCCAGGTCGGGCAGTGCCGGGGAAAGCGCGTGGAACAGCTTCGTGTAGCGATGCTGCCTTGAGAAGTCGTCGTCCGGTAGGCTGACGCGCTTGAGAAGGCTCCACGCCGGGCCGGTTTCGCCCTGCCTGGTCAGGTTCTTGATCTCCTTGAGCGTGTCCTCGGGTCGGGTTGTCATGGCATTCTCCGGGCGCTCAGACGGTCGGCCAGGAGCTGAAACTCCGGCGCATGGTCGTCGAATGCGCCCTCCATCTGGCTGGCCATCAGCTTGTTGATCAGTTTCTGGAAGGTCGCGATGTCGTCCATCGCGAAACCGTTGTCCTGGAGGTAGGCCAGATACCAGAGGCTCGTGTCCGGATCAACAAAGACGCTGTCCTTGATGTCCCGGAAAAGGCGCTTTTTGTGCTGGTAGGCCTCGTCGGAGTCCATGGTCCGGTGCGCCCAGGAGTTGCCCATGCCCGTGAGGCCGTGCACGTCCTGTTCGCGATGGACCTGCGTGTTCTCCAGGTAGTAGAATTCCTTGAGGGTGTAGAAATCCAGGCCGGTTTCCCCGATGAATCGCGCGTTATCCTCGATGGTGTCGGCGGTTTCGCCGGGAAAGCCCAGGACGAAGGCCCCCAGCGTGGTGACGCCCGCGTTCTTCAGCGCGGCGATCCCTTTGGCGTAGGCGTCCTTGGTGGCCTTCTTGTTCATGCACCCGAGAACCCCGTCGTTGGCGGACTCCACCCCGAGGTAGACGCCCCGGCAGCCGGAATCGCGCATCATCGAGGCGGTGTCGCTATCCACGAACTGTGCGCGCAGGAAGGAATACCACTCGAAATCAAAGCGCTGGAAGCCTTGCAGCATTTCCTTGAAGCGTCGGGGCGAAGCGTTGAACGTGTCGTCGATGAAGACGAGGCGGCGCACGCCCGGGATGCGCAAGGCGGAGGCCACATGCTCCAGAACCCTCTCCACGGACATGGCATGGTAGCCCCTGGCCGTCTCGGGGTAGGAGCAGAAGGCGCAGTGGTAGGGGCAACCGGAGGAGGTGCGCAGTTGCAAGGTGTGGCGCACGAAGGGCAGGTCCAGACGATCCCACGTGTCCGGCATGTCGTCCAGGACGGGGGGGTGCCAGACGCGTCCGGTCTCCTGCACCTGGCCGGAGGCCGGGTCTGTCCAGAGCAGGTTGTTCACGGCGGGGTATCCGGTTCCGGCCTTGCGGGCCAGCAGGAGATCCCGGAGATCCTGCTCGGAATTGAAGCCGTGCAGCGCGAAGGCCACGCCGAGTTTGCGCATGGCGCGCGTCAGGAATCCGGGCCCCTGGGCGGTCATCCTGTCGTTGACGAACGCCCCCCCCAGGACGAACTCCGCAGCGGGAACCCGCGCCCGGATGGCTTTGACCAGTCGGCTCGTCTCCGCGAAGGACAGGTGGAAGGTGCTGGAGATGCCCACCAGCGGCCGGGGTCCCGCGCGGTCGCAGGCCTGCTCGAAGAGGTCCCATTCCGCGTCGATGTTGTTGATGACGCGGGCCCGCAACCCGTACTGCGAGAGGTAATTGGCAAGGTGGAGGCCGCTGTAGCCGGGCAGGTTCCAGATGCTCAGCAGGTCGCGCCGCTGGGCCGCAGTGGCATCGCTCCAGAACAGTCCCTTCTCCAGGCGGTTGAGCACGTCCAGATGGGAGCGGAACCCGCCTTCCATGCGCAGCATGCGCGGATAGACCAGCTTCTCGAAGAGCGGGAGCCGATCCAGCGGGAGCCGGGAGTACTCGTCGTAGTTCACCACCTCGGATTGCGAGATGAGGACGATGTCAAAGGTGTTCATGAAGGTTCTAGCCGGTCAGCCCGACTTGCGCCTTGCCCTTGGCGAGCGTTTCCCCGGACGAGGCGTTGGTGGCCTCGATGCGGAGCACGACGCACCGGGCGGCGTCGGAAACCTGATCCACCACGGCGCTGACCACGACGGTGTCGCCCACGAAGGCCGGGGCGGCGAAGCGCAGGCTCAACGACTGGAGCAAGGCGTTGGTCCCGGGGAGGCCCATGCCGACGATGCGCGAAGCCAGCGCGGCCAGCAGGACGCCGTGCGCGACGCGCCCGGGAAAACCGCGCGAACGGGCGAAAGCCGCATCCATGTGCAGAGGGCTTCGATCCCCCGACACCTCCGCGAACAGGTCGACCAGTTCCGGGGTCAGGTGGACCCTGGTCCAACAGGCGCTCTCGGGCTCAAGCTCGGAAAGAGTCCACTGGGCGGGCTTGTCGGGGCATTCCATCCTGAAAGTCGTCACAGGTGTTCGCTCCACTGCTGAATTGAGGCGAAAAGGCCAGGACGGAAACATCCGGCACGTTGCGCAATGTGAAGGGACGCCAAACTGCATGGAGTCTGCAGGGGCATTCCGGACGCTGATCGGGCTTGCAGCGGGAGGATCGGAGGCGATCCATGCCGGTTTTTCAGAATACATTCATATGCTTTGAGTTGCAAGGTCCGATTGGCTGTCGGGCTAGACGTCTTCAGGGTGTTCGGGCCGTACGCCGGGCGTCATCGCTTCGGCAGGAGAGTTCCCCTGAGCGGCAGAGGAATGTGGCGGTTGGATGCCGGGCGCGCGATCGGCGGGAAGCGGCGAAGACCGAATTGTGCATGCGCGGGGGGGGAGAGGCAGGGGGCGTCGGCGCAGCGGCTGGAGGGTCCATGTGGAGCACGGGGACGCGCAGGCTGGTTCCTTGCAGCATCCCGTCCTTAACCGGTTCCGGCGCCCACGGCATCGGGGTCGCCACGCAAAAGGGGGGCTTTCGCCCCCCTCAGTGTGATGCCAAACCCCGAGGACAGGGCTTGCCAAAGCCGCCCTGCTCCATGCTGCGCTGCGCGCAGGGCTGCTGACAAAGCCGCAAAGCCGACTTTGTCAGCAGCCTCGGGGGGCTTTCGCCCCCTTCGTACAGTGCTGTTGCGGCCGGTGGTCGCCTAGCGGCGGCCCCGGTCGCGGCCGCCGCGGTCGCCGCCCCTGCGGTCGCCGCCCCTGCTGTCACGGTCGCCGCGCGGGCGGGAGGGGGCCGCGAAGTCGTTGAGGTCGATGGTCTCGCCCTGTTCCTCCAGGAGCACGGCCTTGCGCGAGAGGCGCACGCGGCCGTTGGGCTCCACGGCGATCACCTTCACTTCCAGGTCCTGGCCCATGGCCACGGCGTCGGTGACGTTCTCCACACGGCCGATGTCCAGCTGGGAGACGTGCACCAGGCCTTCCAGGCCGGGCAGGATCTCCACCACAGCGCCGCAGTCGATGATCTTCTTCACCTTGCCCTGGTAGTTGCGTCCCACGTCGGCCTTCTGGTCGTAGAAGAGCACCATTTCCTTGGCGCGCTCCATGGACTCCTGGGTGGGGGCGAAGATGGAGATCTTGCCCGAGTCGTCGATGTCGATGGAGGCGCCGGTGGAGGCGGTGATGGCCTTGATCACCTTGCCGCCGGGTCCGATCACTTCGCGGATCTTCTCGGGGTTGATCTCCACCACGGTGAGCTGCGGCGCGTAGGGCGAGAGTTCGGTGCGCGGCGCGGCCAGGGTCTCGTTCATCCTGCCCAGGATGTGCAGGCGCGATTCGCGGGCCTGTTCCAGGGCCTTGCGCATCACGTTCTGGGGGATGCCGGTGATCTTGATGTCCATCTGGATGCCGGTGACGCCCTCGGCGGTGCCGGCAACCTTGAAGTCCATGTCGCCCATGGCGTCCTCGTCACCGAGGATGTCCGTGAGCACGATGAACTGGTCGTCTTCCTTGATGAGGCCCATGGCCACGCCGGCCACGGGGGCCTTGATGGGCACGCCCGCGTCCATGAGGGCCAGGGAGCCGCCGCACACCGTGGCCATGGAGGAGGAGCCGTTGGACTCCATCACCTCGGAGATGATGCGCAGGGTGAAGGGGAACTCGCCGGGCGCGGGGAGCACCGGGGCGATGGAGCGCTCGGCCAGAAGGCCGTGGCCGATCTCGCGGCGCGAGGGGCCGCGCAGGGGCTTCACCTCGCCCACGCAGTAGGGCGGGAAGTTGTAGTGGAGCATGAAGCGCTTGGAGGACTCGCCCGCCAGGGTCTCGATGCGCTGCTCGTCGCCGGTGGAGCCCAGGGTGGCCACGCAGAGGGCCTTGGTCTCGCCGCGGGCGAAGAGGCAGGAACCGTGGGTGCGCGGCAGCATGCCCACCTCGATCTCGATGGGGCGCACGGTCTTGGTGTCGCGGGTGTCGATGCGCACGCCGGTATCCTTGATGCGCTGGCGCATGAACTTCTTTTCCATGCCTTCGAGCATCTCGGCGGCCTTGCCGGCCAGGGCGGGCTCGTCGGGGAAGGCGGCCTTCGCGGCCTCCACCACCTTGGAGCGCAGGGCCTTGCGGGCGGCGCGGCGCTCCATCTTGTCGACGATGGAGAGCGCGGCCTCCAGGCCTCCCTGGGCGGCCTGGGCCACCACGGCCTTGAGGGCCTCGTTCTCCACGGGGGGGGTGAAGACCATCTTGGCCTTGCCGGCCTTCTCGCGCAGTTCCTCCTGCATGTCGATGAGCGGCAGGATCTGTTGATGGCCCCATTCCAGGGCCTCGGCGATGAGCTCCTCGGAGACGAAGTTGCCCCCGCCCTCAACCATCACCACGGCGTCGCGGGAGGCGGCGATGAAGATGTTCAGGTCGGTCTGGTCGGCGCTGATCTGGTAGGGCGGGTTGAGCACGAACTGCCCGTCGATGCGTCCGATGCGTCCGGCGGCGATGGGCCCCATGAAGGGCACGCTGGAGATGTGCAGCGCGGCCGAAGCGCCGTTCACGGCCAGGACGTCGGGATCGTTGATGCCGTCGGCGGAGAGCACGGTGGCGATGATCTGCACCTCATCGCGGAAGCCCTTGGGGAAGAGCGGGCGGTGGGGGCGGTCGATGAGCCGGGCCACGGTGACCTCGCGCTCGGAGGGGCGGCCCACCTCGCGGCGGAAGTAGGAGCCGGGGATGCGTCCGGCGGCGTAGAGTTTTTCCTGGTATTCGACGGTGAGCGGGAAGAAGCCCTTGTCGAATTCCAGGGACTGGGAGCACACGGTGACGAGCACCACGGTGCCGCCGCACTGCACCCACACGGAGCCGTCGGCCTGGTTGGCCATGCGGCCGGTTTCCATCATGATGGGATTGGAGCTGACGGTGCGTTCGAGCCTGATGGCTTTGTCGAGAAGACCCATAGAATGACCTCGTAGTAGGAGTTTTCGGGGGGGCCTTCCCGGAACGTGATGTGCGCGCCGGGGGCCGGGAACCGGGGCTCCCGGGCCCTGGCGCGCGAACGACGTTCGGGGTCGGCCTGCATCAGTCGGTTGCCGGGGCGTCTCGCAGGAAGCCTCGGCAGGCAGGTGGTTTCGCCCTCCGGGACCCCGTGGCAGGCCGCGCGGCCCGTGGGGGATGGAGGAATCCGGCCGGCCCGGGAGGTCCGGGCCGACCGGGGAGCAGCGCTATTTGCGGATGCCCAGGCGCGCGATGAGCGTGCGGTAGCGGTTGACGTCCTTGTTCTTCAGGTAATTGAGCAGCTTGCGGCGCTGGCCAACCAGCTTCAGCAGGCCCGTGCGGGAGTGGTAGTCCTTGGCGTGGGCCTTGAAATGGTCGGTCAGGTACGTGATGCGGCTGGTCAGCAGGGCCACCTGCACCTCGGGAGAGCCGGTGTCTCCCTCGTGGGTCTTGTACTCCTCGATCACCTTGAGCTTGTCGTCAGCGTTCATGACCACAGCGGTATCCTCCGTTTGTCTCGTTGGGGGGGCACGATTGCCGTGGGCCTCACGCGGGGTTGAGTCCGCGCAGGATGGCCCAGCGCCTCGCGCCATCCAGGTCCTGGGGTTCGGCCAGGGCCACCGGCAGGCCGTCCGGGGTCACGAGCACCGCCCGCGTCTCCGGTCCGGGCAGATCCTCCAGGGGCAGCCGCTTGCCGTCTCGCACCGCGCGGGTCTGGGCTTGCGAGAGCGCCAGGCGGGGCCAGTGGGGCAGGGCCTTCTCCAGGGGGATCAGCCGTTCGGCCAACCGGTCCGGGTTGTCCACGAGGTCGTCCAGGGAGACGGCCTCGGGGAGCCCGAAGGGATGGCTGGTCTCCCGGGTGAGTTCGGTCAGGTGAGCCCCGCAACCCAGTCGCGTCCCCAGGCTGTGGACCAGGGAGCGTACGTAGGCGCCGGGACTCACTTTCACCCGGAAATGGATCAGCGGAAGCTCCACTTGGAGCGCTTCCGCCTCGAAAACTTGCACCGGCTTGACCACCTCCGGCACGTCCCGCCCCTCCCGGGCCAGCTTGTAGAGGCGCTGGCCGTCCACCTTCACGGCGGAGTAGGGCGGAATCTCCTGGGTGGTCTTCTCCGTCCAGGCCCGCACGGCGTCCCGGGCGGCCTCGGGGGAGACGTGCTCCCAGGGGGCCTCGGCCGTGACGCGGCCCTCGGCGTCGAAGGTGTCGGTGGTCTGGCCCAGGCGCAGATGCCCGGTGTAGACCTTGAAACCCTCGGTGAGGTAGCCCGCCAGCTTGGTGGCCTCGCCCAGGCAGACCACAAGAACGCCGGTGGCCATGGGGTCCAGGGTTCCGGCGTGGCCGATCTTCTTCTGGCCCAGGCGGCGCTTGATCACTTCAAGGCAGCGCGCCGACGTGGGGCCCTTGGGCTTGTCCAGCACCAGCACGCCGTGCTGCTGGGGGGGACGCGGGGAGGAAGGCGAATCGGTCACGATGCAGGAAGTCCTGGTGCGAAAGGCATGTCGCAGTTTAGGCCCTTAGCAGTTCGCCCAGGGCGGCGACCACGCGGGGTTCGATCTCTTCGATGCTTCCGGCCAGGGTGGCGCCCGCCGCGCCCTTGTGCCCGCCCCCGTCGAAGGCGGCGGCCACGGGCTGGATGTTCACCCCGGCCACGGAGCGCAGCGAGAGCTTGACCATCCCCTCGCCGTCCTCGCGCAGGGACAGGGCGACCCGGCAGCCTCGGATGCGCAGCACGAAGTTCGTGAGCCCGTCCGTATCGGCCGCCGTGGCTCCCAGCCTGGAAAGCTGATCGCTCGTAATGCGGATGACCCCCAGTTGTCCACCAAAAGAGAGCGAAAGACCCCCGAGAACTTCGCTCCAGAGCCGGAAACGCGCCAGACTCCACTGGTTCTCGATGCGCTCGTTGACGCCCGCCACGTCCAGGCCCAGGCGCGCCAGGCGCGCGGCAAGCTCCATGGAGCGCGGGCTCGCGTTCTCGAAGCGGAAATGCCCGGTGTCCGTGGCCACGCCCAGGTACACGGCCTGGCCCAGAGGGCCTGAAAGCTCCACGCCCAGGGCGTCGGCCAGGGCGGCCACCATCTCGCAGGTGGAGGAGCGGTCGGTCTCCACCCAGTTGACGCGGCCCCAGCGGGGGTTGTCGATGTGGTGGTCGATCACCAGGGTGGGGCGCTCGGCCATGGCCTGCTGGAGGGCCTTTCCGGCGCGGCGGTCGTCGCCGCAGTCCAGGGCCACGATCCAGTCGAAGCCGCCGGACGCCAGGTCGCGGGGCAGCTCGGTGTGCACGGGGCCGGGCATGGGCAGCCAGGCCAGGTGCTCAGGCAGGCCGGAGACGTTGTAGAGCACGGCCTCCTTGCCCAGGGCCTTGAGCAGGTGGCCCATGGCGGCCATGGCCCCGATGGCGTCGCCGTCGGGGCTGGCGTGGGAGGCCACAAGGAAGCGCGAGCCGGTGCGCAGGGCGTCGAGCACGTCACGCATGGGGCTGTCCGTAGACCATGGTTTCCAGGAACTCGTCGCGCGCGAAACGCAGTTCCGGCACGAACTTGGAGTTGAGCCCCTTGGCCAGGCGCGAGCGCATGAGCCCCCTGGCCTGGTAGAGCGCGGCCTCGGCAGCCTTGAAGCGCTCGGCGTCGCCGTGCATGGTGTAGTAGACGGTGGCCACGGTGAGGTCCGAGTTGAGGCGGACTCCGCTGATGGTCACGAGTTCCAGCCGGGGGTCGGCCAGCTCCATGGCCAGCAGGGAGGCCAGGTCGCGCATGATCTGGTCGGCCAGGCGCATGGAGCGCCGCGAAGGGCCTTCGGTGTTGCGGGGCATGATCGTATCCTTGCGGGCGAGGGGGCTTCGTGGAGGAAGCCTCCGGCGGCCAAAGGGCTTCACCCTTTGGAATCCCTTCTTATGTGTTGGGTCGGCGGCAGGCCGGTCCGTGGAGGAGCGAGGGGCTCATCATGGGCCGATCAACTCGATGTCGTCATAGATAAGTTCCGCCTCGTCGGCGGCAACCACCATGTTCAGGGCTTTCTGCAAAAGTCCCTGCGCGTGCCTGGCGTCGGGGCTCACGGTGACCACGCCCAGGGCCAGGGTGTCCAGCATGTCCTGGTGGGCGATCTCGCTCACGGCCACGTTGAACTTGTTGCGCAGCTTCATCTTGAGCCGCTGGGCCACGCTGCGTTTTCCCTTGAGCGAGTCGTTGCCGTGCAGGCGGAATTCCAGGGTGAGCACGCCGACGATCATGGGGGGCGGCCTCCGGGGCGGCAGGGGGGGGCGGCGGGAAAGCCGCCGGAGCGCCCTTGAGGGGGGCGCTCCGGCGGAGGGTTGTCCGCTAGTCCAGCGTATCTTTCTCTTCGACGGTCTCGAAGGCTTCGATCACGTCCCCGACCTTGATGTCGTTGAAGTTTTCGAGGCCCATGCCGCATTCGTAGCCCTTGGTTACTTCCTTCACGTCGTCCTTGAAGCGCTTCAGGCTGGCGAGCTTGCCGGTGTAGATGACCACCGAGTCGCGCAGCAGGCGGATCTGCGAGTTGCGCCCGATCTTGCCGTCGAGCACGCCGCAGCCTGCCACCATGCCTACCTTGGGCACGCTGAACACCTGGCGCACCTCGGCCTGGCCCAGGTAGTGCTCCTTGAGCACCGGGGCCAGCATGCCGGTCATGGCCGCCTTGATCTCGTCCACCAGCTTGTAGATGATGTCGTAGAAGCGCAGGTCCACGTTCTCGCGCTCGGCCAGTTCCTTGACCTTCACGCTCGGGCGGATGTTGAAGCCGATCACCACGGCACCGGACGCGGCGGCCAGGAGCACGTCGGACTCGGTGATGGCGCCGGTGCCCGCATGGATCATGCGAACCTTGACCTTCTCGCCGGAGAGCTTGCCCAGGGCCTCGGCGATGGCCTCCTGAGAGCCCTGCACGTCGGCCTTGAGCACCAGCTTGAGCTCCTGCGCCTCGGCTTCGCCGCGCGAGGCCAGGAAGGTCTCCAGGGTGAGCTTGGTGGCCTTGCCCAGTTCGCGTTCGCGCTGCTTGTGCATGCGGGTCTCGGCGATGCGGCGGGCGACCTTTTCGTCCTCCACGCAGCTGAACACCTCGCCCGCCTCGGGCACGCCCTCGAAGCCCTGCACCTCAACGGGCATGGCCGGTCCGGCGTGCTTGATCTTGCGGCCCTGGTCGTCGAACATGGCGCGCACGCGGCCCGAGAAGAGGCCGCAGACGAAGGCGTCGCCCTGGTTGAGCGTGCCCTCCTCGATGAGCACCGTGGCCACGGGGCCCCGGCCCTTGTCGAGCTTGGCCTCGATGATGTGGCCCTTGGCGCGCTTGTCCGGGTTGGCCTTGAGGTCGAGCACTTCGGCCTGGAGGAGGATCATCTCCAGAAGACCGTCGAGACCCGTGCGCTGCTTGGCCGAGACGTGGGCGTAGATGGTGTCGCCGCCCCAGTCTTCGCTGACGAGGCCGTGTTCGGAAAGCTCGCGCTTCACGCGGTCGGGCTCCGCGCCGGGCTTGTCCATCTTGTTCACGGCCACCACGATGGGCACGCCGGCCGCCTTGGAGTGGTTGATGGCCTCGCGGGTCTGGTCCATGACGCCGTCGTCGGCGGCCACGACAAGGACCACGATGTCCGTCACCTTGGCGCCGCGGGCGCGCATGGCGGTGAAGGCCTCGTGGCCGGGAGTGTCCAGGAAGACCACGTCGCCGCGCGGTGTGGCCACGTGGTACGCGCCGATGTGCTGGGTGATGCCGCCGGCCTCGCCCATGACCACGTTGGTGGAGCGGATGGCGTCCAGGAGCGAGGTCTTGCCGTGGTCCACGTGGCCCATGATGGTCACCACGGGGGGGCGGGGCTTGAGGGTCTCGGGGGCGTCCTGCTCCTCGGCGGTGAGGAACTGGTCCTCGTCGAAGCCGCTCTTTTCCACCTCGTAGCCGAACTCGGCCGCGATGAGCACGGCGGTCTCGTGGTCCAGCGACTGGTTGATGGTGGCGAACATGCCCATGGAGAGCAGCACCTTCATGAGGTCCTGGGCCTTGAGGTTCATCTGGCGCGCCATCTCGGAGACGCGGATGGCTTCCTCCATGCGGATCTTGCGCTTGACGGCCTTCTGCGGCTGGGCCTGGGCCTGGGCGGCCATGATCTGGGCCACCTGGTCGCCGCTCTTCTTCTTCTTGTGCTGCTTGCCGCCGCGACCGGTGCGGTCCTGGATTTCGCCAATGCGGCGCTTGCCTCCGCCGCGACGGTCGCCGTCGTCGGAGGGGGCCTGCGCGCCGAATTCCACGACGCGCTTGTCCTTGCGGCGTTTGCGGTCGTCGGAGTCGGGCGCCGGCGCGGGAGCGGGGCGGTCGAAGCCGCCGGGTCCGCCGGGGCGCGGTCCGCCGGGCCCGCTGGGGCGCGGTCCGCCGGGGCCGCTGGGACGCGGCCCGCCGGGTCCGCCGGGGCGCGGTCCGCCGGGTCCGCCGGGGCGATATCCACCGGGTCCGCCGGGGCGGTGTCCGGCGGGCTGGCTGGGGGCAGGGCGGGGCGCTTCGGGAGCGCGGGGCTCGGGCATGGAGATGATGCGCACCTGGGGTCCGATGGCCACTTCCCGCTTGGGCTTCTTGACGCGTTTTTCCGCTCCGGCTTCGGCGGCAGGGGCCTCCTCGGCGGGCTTGGCGTCCTCCGCGGCCTGGGGTTCAGCCTGGGGCTTGACGTCCTCGGGAGCCTGCGTGGCCTCGGGCGCCTGGGCTTCCGGGGCCTGGGGTTCGGCCTGGGCCTGAACCTGCGGGGCCTCGGGCTCGGCAGCGACGAACTCGTGCTCGTGCACCACGGGGAGTTCGGCCACGTCGGGCTTGGGCTCGGGCTCGGGCTGGGAGATGATCCTGGCCGGGGGCGTCTCGATCATCTTGCGCCGGGGCTTGGAGCGGGGGGCCTGCTCCGCTGCCTGGGCGGGGGCTTCCTTGGGAGCGCCCGGCGCGTCCTGGGGGGGCTCCTGGACGCTGGGCGCTGCCTGGGCCTGCGGTTCGCCGGCCGCCGGGGCATGGGATTCGGCCGCATGGCGGCGGCGGCGCACCACCACCCCGGGCTGGGACTGGCTCTGCACCACTTCGGACTTGGACAGGCCCTGGCTGATGCGCGAGCGCACCTGGGCGATCTGGTCGTCCTCCAGCGTGGCCATGTCGCTGGACACGCGGATGTCGAGTTCCCGCAAGGCCTGGTAGATGTCCTTGTTGCTGACCCTCAGCTCCTTGGCGAGGTCGCGGACCCTAAGCTTCGTCACGTTTGCCTTCCCCCTTGCCTTTCCTCGCGGCGGCGGCGCGTTTGGGGAACTTGGCCGTACAGGCCTCCCCCGCGCATCGGTAATAGCCCCTTCCGGGCAGGATCTGCGCCACGTCCGGCGTGAGATCGCCGTTCCAGATATGGCGCGTCAGTTCATGTTTCGGGAACCGGCGGCGGCAGACCATGCAGGTTCGCACCGGTCCCGCGTACGGTTCATTCCTTGGGTTCATCGGTCTCCGGGGCGACCTCGGCCAGAGCTTCGGGGGCTTCGTCCGGATTGACCTCTTCGCTCTCCTCGGGCTTGGGCGTCGGCAGGAGCAGCCGGATGGCGGCGCGCAGGTCCTGGCGCTTGGAGGGCGTCATGCCGCCGATGCGGTCGAGCTCCTCGTCGGTTGCCTCGGCGAGCATGGCCACGGTGTCGAAACCGGCGGCCAGGAAGTTCTCCATGTTCATTTCGGCCACGCTGGCCAGCTGCTCCATGCCCGCGCGCGCGGCGTTGAGTTCCGAGTAGCGCGAGTCGGTGAAGATATCGATCTTCCAGCCCAGGAGCTTGGCGGCCAGCTTCACGTTCTGGCCCTTGCGGCCGATGGCCAGGGTGAGCTGGTCGTCGGGCACCACCACCTCGAGGGTCTTCTCGTCCTCGTCCACCATGATGCGCGTGACGCGCGCGGGCGAGAGGGCGTTGGCCGCGAAGGTGGCGATTTCCGGGTGCCAGACCACGATGTCGATGCGCTCGCCGTGCAGCTCCTGCACGATGTTCTGGATGCGCGAGCCGCGCACGCCCACGCACGCGCCCACGGGATCCACGTCGCGGTCCTTGGAGGAGACGGCCACCTTGGCGCGCGAGCCCGGGTCGCGCGAGACGCCCAGGATGCGCACCGTGCCGTCGGAGACCTCGGGCACCTCACGTTTGAACAGGGCGGCCATGTAGTCCGGGTGGGTGCGCGAGATGATGATCTGGGGCCCGCGTCCGCTGGGCAGCACCTCGATGATGAAGGCCTGCACGCGGTCGCCGCGCTTGTAGCGCTCGCGGGGGATCTGCTCCTCCTTGGGGAGCATGGCCTCGGTGCGCCCGAGGTTGATGATCCAGCCGCCGCGGTCGCGCCGCTGCACGATGCCCGAGACGATCTCGCCCTTGCGGTCCTTGTATTCCTCGTAGATGATTTCCTGCTCGGCGTCGCGCATGCGCTGGATGATGACCTGCTTGGCCGACTGGGCCGCGATGCGCCCCAGATCCTCCACCTTG
Organism: Fundidesulfovibrio sp.; assembly: GCF_058402725.1. Taxonomy (NCBI): domain Bacteria; kingdom Pseudomonadati; phylum Thermodesulfobacteriota; class Desulfovibrionia; order Desulfovibrionales; family Desulfovibrionaceae; genus Fundidesulfovibrio; species Fundidesulfovibrio sp. Next base: position 18,354 of record NZ_JBZVFJ010000019.1, read on the forward strand.
AGCTTGAAGCCGAGTTCGTCGTCCATCTGGACGTTGGGGTCAACAAGCCGGGCATCTTCCAGGTTGATTTCGGAGAGGGGGTCTTCCACCTCGTCCACCACGATCTTGAACTGGAACACCTCGATTTCGCCGGCCTCGTCGTTGTAGCTGACCTCGATGTCCATATGGTCGCCGAACTTGCGGGCGACCGAGGAACGCACGGCCTCTTCGAGGGTGTCAATGAGCAGGTCGCGGTCGATGCCGCGGTCCTTGCTGATCTGGTCGATGGCCTTGCGAAGCTCCATGCCCATGGAAGGTCCTCCGGATGCCGCTACGCCTTTTCGGCGGGGGCGGCTTTGTCTGCCTTGGAAGTCTTTCTGCCCTTGGCCTTGAGCTCTTCGGGCGTTTCAAAATGATGGACCAGCCTGGCTCGGGTCACGTCGCTCCAGGGGAAGCCCAGGGCCTTGCCCTCGCAGGTGAGCGCCAGCTCCCCGTCGCGGGCGGCGTCCAGCACGCCCCGGTAGCGCTTGCGCCCGTTCACGGGCAGGGTCAGGGTCACGTCGATCTCGCGGCCCTCGTAGGGGGCCAGCTGTCCGAAGGCGAAGAAGCGGCGCTCCAGCCCCGGAGAGGAAACCTCCAGGTGGTAGGCCCCGGGCAGCAGGTCTTCCACGTCCAGGGCCAGCCCTAACTGGCGGCTCACCTGGGCGCAGTGCTCCACGTCCACCCCTTCCGGGCCGTCGAGGAACACCCGCAGCGTGGGGCGTCCGTCTCCACCGACCATTTCCAGGCCCCAGAGCGAAAGCCCCAGGCTTTCCGCGAAGGGTTCTACAAGCTCGCGGATTCGCGTGAGTTTATTTTCTGTGTCTTGCGTCATAACAAAAAAAAAGTGGACCGAACCAATTGGCCCACCCCTGTAATCGCCCGGGCGAACCCGGACGTCATGAGGATTTTTTGGAGCGGGCGACGAGATTCGAACTCGCGACACCAAGCTTGGGAAGCTTGTACTCTACCAACTGAGCTACACCCGCTCGCAAAGTGCTTCATATTATGCGGATCGGGGTGCGTGTCAAGCCTTTTGCTCGCTGAGGATGAGAAATGCACGGTCTTGCACCCGGGGCGCGCCGTTTGTTATCGCATGGCATGCGAAAGCCGGAGAGCATCCCCGGGCAACGCCGGGAAGGTGTCCGCAGCGATCAGCGCACGTCCCGGCGCGAGGTGCCTGCCCTCGGCATTTCGGAGGCAAGCGCTTCGGAGGGCCGGGCCGGAAAGCTCCTGGAGCGGGGCTGGGCGCGCTGCGAGCGGGGCAACCGCATCGGGGCGCTGGACTGCTTCCAGGACGCGGCCCGCGCCCCGGACGCCGCCCCGGCCGAGAGGGCCGAGGCGCTCCACGCCCAGGGGGCGTTGCTCGACGCCCTGGGCATGGACGGGGAGGCCCTGGAGGCCTTCGAGGAGCTCGCCCGAGGCTTCGGGGATATTCGCGACGAAGGCATCGCCGCCCGGGTGGACGCCGCCCTGGGCGATTCGGTGGCGCTTCTGGCCGGTCAGGGGCGCGCGCAGGAGGCCCTGGCCCTCTCGGACAGGCTCCTGGAGCGCCTTGAGAGTTCCGGCAGGTCCGCAAAGGCGGCTGAAGTTGCCGTGGCGCTGTGCAACCGGGGAACGCTTCTTCTGAAGGTGGGCCGGGAGCGCGAGGCCGCACGTTGCTTCGGTCGCGCCGTGCGCAGCGCCGGACTTTCGCCGGATGCCTTGGGCCTCTTGCACGGCGCGCGCGCCCGCAACGCGCTGGGGTTCGTTCTGCTGGCCCGGGCCAAGCTCCGCTCGGCGGCGGGCCGGAGACGCCGGGGCCTGGAGGCTGCCCTGCGCCTGCTGGCCCAGGCCCTGCCCTTCCACGACGACCCGCCCACGGTGCAGGGCAACCAGGCCTATGTGCTCTTCCTGCTGGGCCGGGCCGGAGAGGCCGGGGAGCCCCTGGCCCAGGCCCTGCGCGCGGACGGGGAGAACGTCTACGCCGCCGAGGTCCTGGACGCCCGCGTCCACCCCGTCCCGGAGGACGCGGACTTCCTCCGGTTTCTCGCCGACGCCTGGCGCGCGGTGCACGGCACGGAGCCTCCGGCCGTCGCGGGCGTCGGGGAGGCCTCTCCCGCCTGAGCCGCGTCCTCTCCGTCTTTCCTGCTGGCACGCTTCCTGCTGTCCTCCGGGGCGAGGAGGAGCGCCGTCATGCAACAAAGCTCAATCAGCGCGCTGTTCGGAGCGCTCAGCAACGAAACCAGGATGGCCATGGTCGCCAACAATTTGGCGAACGTGAACACCGCCGGATACAAGGCCGACAGGGTTTCGTTCCAGGACGTGTTCCAGCGCATGGCCACCGACTACAGCCCCGACGCGCGAAACGACCTCCAGCAGAAGCAGCTCCTGCCCAAACCCCTCGTGGTGGCCAAGCCCAGGCTGGCCGAACAGACCGTGGACGCCACCCAGGGGGGGCTCAACGCCACGGGCAACCCCCTGGACATGGCCATCGCCGGGCCAGGGTTCTTCCGCGTGCAGACCCCGGAAGGCCAGTTCCTCACCCGCAACGGGCAGTTCTACCGCAACAACCAGGGCATGCTGGTCACCAACCAGGGCTACCCCGTCATGGGCCAGGCCGGGCCGGTGGCCATTCCCGAAGGGCAGACCGTCACCGTCACGGGCGACGGACAGATGACGGTGGACGGACAGATCGTGGGCTCCATCGACGTGGTGGACGTGCCCGACGTCAAGCAGCTCAAGAAATACGGCCAGAGCCTCTTCACCGGACCCAACAACTCCCAGCCCGTCACCCAGCCCGTGGACCGCTCCAAGACCACCGTCTACCAGGGCTACCTGGAGCAGGCCAACGTGAGCGTGGTGACGGAGATGGTGGCCATGATCGAGGTGCAGCGCTCCTTCGAGGCCTACACCAAGATCATCTCCAGCACTCAGGAAATGGACCAGCAGGCGTCGACCAAGGTCGGCGAGACCAGGTAGGGGGATACGGATCATGATGCGCTCACTGTACACAGGCACCACCGGCATGGTGGCCATGCAGCTCCAGATAGACACCATGGCCAACAACCTGGCCAACGTGAACACCCTGGGCTTCAAGAAAAGCCGCGCCGAGTTCGAGGACCTCATGTACCAGACCCTCGCCGTGGCCGGCACCCAGAACGAGGGCGGCTCGCGCCTGCCCACCGGACTCCAGGTGGGCATGGGCGTGCGCCCCACCACGGTGCACAAGTTCTTCACCCAGGGCGACTTCCAGAACACCGGCAACCAGCTCGACGTGGCCATCTCCGGCCAGGGCTTCTTCCGCCTCCAGGACGCGGCCGGCAACGACGTCTACACCCGCGCCGGGGCCTTCAAGCTCAACCAGGACGGAACGGTGGTCAACGCCAACGGCTACACGCTCCAGCCCGCCTTCACCGTGCCCCAGCAGGCCACCAACATCGTCATCACCGAGCGCGGCGTCATCAACGCCACCGACGGCCAGGGCAACGTGCTGGCCACCACCACCATCCCCCTCTACACCTTCATCAACCCCCCGGGCCTCACCGCCCTGGGCCGCAACGTCTATCAGATCTCGGAGGCCTCCGGCGCGGCCCAGGAGCTCACCCCCGGCGACCAGAACGCCGGAACCCTGGTCCAGGGATTCCTCGAGATGTCCAACGTGCAGATGGTGGACGAAATGGTGGGGCTCATCGTGGGCCAGCGCGCCTACGAGGCCAACTCCAAAACCATCTCAACGGCCGACGCCATGCTGCAGACCGCAGTGAACCTCAAACGCTGATCCGGAGGCACGCCATGAACGTCTCCATCCACACCCTGCGCCGCATCGGACCGGCCCTGGCCGCCCTCCTGGGGCTCGTCGCCCTGCTGGGCCTGTTCGCCTCCGCGAGCCTGGGGGCGAACAACTCCATGGACTGGAAGCTCAAGTTCCGTTCCGCCGTGGCCGTGACCGGCGAACGCGTGATGCTTGGCGACGTGGCCGAGCCCGTCGGCAGCATCGACCCCGAAATCTGGCGCATCCTGGCCGCCACGCCCCTGTGGCCCTTCCCGGGCCGCGAGGGGCAGATCACCCTGCCGCGCCAGAAGATCCTCGAGGATCTGGACCGCCTCTTCCCCGGCGCCCAGGCCAACTTCAGCGTGCCCGGCCAGCTGGTGCTGCGCAAGGGCGGCGGGAAACCCGTGGCGGAGAACGCCGTGGACCGGCTCATCGTCGACTATTTGACGGCGAACCTCACGGGGCAGGACGGCGAGATCGAGGTCAAGGACATCGCCCTGCCGGGCCAGCTCTTCATCGACGAGGAGCTGGAGAAGCTCACGGTGGAGTCCACGGGGACGCTCGTTCCCGGGCGGGTGAACCTGCGCCTCACGGTCAGCTCTCCCGAGGGCCGCGTCCTGCGCCAGCACGCCGTGAGCGCCCAGGTGAACCTCTGGCGGGTGGTGCCCGTGGCCTCCAGGCCGATCAACGTGAAAGAGGGGACCATCGGCCCCGAGAAGATCGCCTGGGAGCGGCGCAACCTGGCCCTGATGCGCGGAACCCCCTGGAACTTCCAGGAAGATCCGGCCCCCGTGCGCGCCCGCTATTCCCTCAACCCGGGCATGCCCCTCACCAGCGAGACGGTTGAGCTCATGCCCGCCATCCAGAAGGGCGACAAGGTCACCTGCCTCTGGAAGGGCCGGGCCATCTCGCTCTCCATGCCCGTGACCGCCCTGAGCGACGGAGCCAAGGGCGCGCAAATAACGGTACGAAACATGCAAAGCGGCAAGGAGCTGGCTGCCGTGGTCCAGGACGCCCAGACCGTCGTGGTCCGCTAGTCGGCAAGGAGTCGAGCCATGAAATTCCGGACAACCAGCACAATGGCGGTTTGCGCCCTGGCGGCGGCCCTTTCGGCCTGTTCGCCCCCGGCCAGGCACCTCCCGACGCCCATGACCTCGCTCACGCCGCCGGTCACCCAGGCCCCGTCCCCGGCGCACAACCCGGGGTCGCTCTACTCGCAGGCCGCCCAGCCCTATTACCTCTACGAGGACAACCGGGCCAGGCGCATCGGCGACATCGTCATGGTCAACGTGGTGGAGAAGTCCAACGCCAAGAACAAGTCCAAGACCAAGTCCAACAAAAAGGGCTCCATGACCGAGCAGGTGGACAACTACTTCAACCAGCACTCCATGACGCCCATCCCCGGCAACAGCCAGCTCAAGGGCGCCATCGGCGTCGACGTTGCGGGCTTCCTGGGCATGCAGGGCTATGTGGGGACCGGACAGCCCATCATCAAGAACAGCACCAACAACCAGTTCGACTCCGACGGCGAAACCAGCCGCGAGTCCACCGTCACCTACACCATCGGCTGCCGGGTGGTGAACATCCTGCCCGGCGGGGTGATGCAGGTGGAGGGCGCGCGCCAGGTGCGCGTCAACGAAGACACGCAGATCATGGTGGTGCGCGGCCTCCTGCGCCCCATGGACGTTGGCCCGGACAACACCGTCTCCTCCTCGGCCCTGGCCGAGGCCCAGGTGGACATGTTCGGCACGGGCGTCCTGGCCGACCGCCAGAAGCCCGGCTGGCTCTCGCGCGTCCTGGACAACATCTGGCCCTACTAGAAACAGCCTTCGCGACAACGTGGAAGCGGCCCGGCTCCACTCGGGGGAGGGGGGCAGGCCGCGGGAGAAAGAGCATGAAGACCAACACCGCACGCAACCTTCTGGCGGCGGCCGTCGTTCTGGCCCTGCTGGCCCCCTCGGGGGCCTTCGCCGCGCGCATCAAGGACGTGGCCTCCTTCTCGGGCGTGCGCACCAACCAGCTGGTGGGCTACGGCCTCGTGGTGGGCCTGGGCGGCACGGGCGACAAGCGCGGCTCGGATTTCACCATCCAGTCCATCTGGAACATGCTCGACAAGATGGGCGTGCGCGTGGACAAGCGCGCCCTGCGCCCCGCCAACGTGGCCGCCGTGATGGTCACGGCCCAGATGCCCGCCGCCGCGCGGCCCGGCACCAAGCTCGACGTCACCGTCTCCAGCCTGGGCGACGCCTCCAGCCTCCTGGGCGGCGTGCTGCTCATGACGCCCATGAAGGGCGTGGACGGCGAAATCTACGGCCTGGCCCAGGGACCCGTGGCCGTGGGCGGCTTCTCCGCCTCCGGAGCTGCGGCCTCGGCCACCAAGAACGTCACCACCGTGGCCACCATCCCCGGCGGAGCCAACGTGGAACGCGCCGTGCCCTTCGATTTCAACAACCAGCAGGACCTGACCATCAACCTGGGCTACCCGGACTTCACTACCTCCATGGCCATCGTGAAGAAGATCAACCAGGCCCTGGGCGGCGGCTTCGCCCGCGCCACCGACGCCTCCACCGTGAAGCTCGACATCCCCGAGCAGAGCAAGGGCAACCTGGTGCCCCTCATGGCCGTCATCGAGAACCTGGAGATCACCCCGGACAACAAGGCCCGCGTGGTGGTGGACGAAAAGACCGGCACCGTGGTGGTGGGCCTCAACGTGAAGCTCACGCGCTCCGCCGTGACCCACGGCAACCTCCAGATCCTCATCCAGGAGTCCGCCGACGTCTCCCAGCCGCTGCCCTTCGCCCCGTTGGGCGCCCAGACCGTGGTCACGCCCGAGACCAACGTGGCCGCCAACGAGGAGAACCGCAAGCTGCGCATGGTGGAAGGCGCCACGCTCCAGGAACTGGTGGAGGGTCTGAACGTCCTGCGCGCCACCCCGCGCGACCTCATCAGCATCCTCAAGACCCTCAAGTCGGCCGGGGCGCTCCACGCCGACCTGGAAGTGATCTAGCCCGGCCGAGCCCGGAACCGCACGGACAAGCGAGCAGACGCCATGAGCCTTTCCCCCCTTGCGCCAGCCAAGCCCCAGACCGCCCCGGCCGCTCCCGCGGCCCCGGCGGCCCCGGGGAACGCCCAGGCCGGAAGGGCGGGGGGGCGCATGGCCCAGGGCGCGGGGGGGCAGGCCCCGGAAAAGGCCTTCGGCAAGATCCTGGATTCGCTCACCCCCGAGAAGGCCCAGGCGGCCGGCATGGACCCCCAGGCCGTGAACACCCTGGCCCGCCAGGCCCAGAACAAGGCCATGACCCAGGCCGGGGACACCGAGGCCAAGAAGCTGCGCGAGGCCTGCGAGGGCTTCGAGTCGGTGTTCATCACCCAGCTGCTCAAGGAGATGCGCAAGACCGTGCCCAAGGACGGCCTGCTCCACTCGAGCTACGAAGACCAGTACGTCTCCATGTTCGACGAGGAGTTCTCCAAGACCATGGCCAAGAGTGGCGGCCTGGGCCTGGCGGACTTCATGGAATCCCAGCTGGCCGCCCGTTCGGGCAAGCAGCCCCGGGCGGGGGGGATGTCCGGGCTGCGCGCCACGGCCTTCGCCACCACGCCCACCGGACCCCAGTCCCGCACGACGGACCCCAGGGGGCAGGGCGCCCTCAACCCGTTGCGGACCCAGGGCCTGCGCCAGGGGCAGGAGGTGGTCCACGCCGCCCCGCCCCAGTCCGCGCCCAACGCCGGAAGCAGGCCCGAGAGCTCCCGGCCGCTTCCCGGCCCCCCGCTTTCCGGCACGCCCTCCCAGCATCTGGGCCTGCCCGGCGCGCAGTACCTGCCCGCCCAGGACGCGGCCCTGGCCTCCGGGGCCATGGTGCAGCCGGTGGAAGGCGAGCTGACATCGAACTTCGGCTGGCGGCGCGATCCCTTCACGGGTCAGCGGGCCTGGCACGGCGGCATCGACATCGCCGCGCCCGAGGGAACGCCGGTGGTGGCCGCGCGCGAGGGCACGGTGGTCTTCTCCGGGCGCAAGGGCGGCTACGGCAACCTGGTGGTGCTGGAGCACGCCGGGGGCATGCGCACCTTCTACGGGCACAACCGCTCCAACGCGGTGGCCGAGGGGCAGGCCGTCAAGGCTGGCCAGCTCCTTGCAGAGGTGGGACAGACGGGCAGGGCCACCGGCCCCCACCTGCACTTCGAGGTGCGCGTGGGCGAAGAGGCGGTGGACCCGGCCAAGGCTGGCGGGGCAATGCTCGCCGCCGCGCCGGACCCCCGGCTGGCCGTGCCCAGGCTCTAGGAGGAGAACGCCATGACCAAGCGCATCCTGGAAAATCTTACCCGCCAGCATCAGGCGCTCAAGGTGCTTCTCTTCCTCCAGGAGGAAGAGTTTACCCATCTGAAGGATTTCAAGCCCCAGTCCGTGGGGGTTCAGGAATTCTCCATTCAGGAACTCATGCGCCAGCTCATGGGCGAGCGCAAGGAAGTGCGCCGGCTCATCCAGACCCTGGACCCGGACGCCAAGCGCCTGAAGGACGTCGCCGGAGCCTTCGGGGACCGGTGGGCCGACGCCGAGGCCCTGCTCGAGCGCATCGACCGCCTGGAGCAGACCTGCGCCAAGCAGGCGGAGAAGAGCTATTCCCTGGCCCTGGCCCTCTTCGACCAGTCCACCTCCTATGTGGACTTCTTCAAGAAGCAGCTCACGCCCAAGAAGGAATCCTACGGCCCGAAGGGGGTCTTCGCCAGCACGAAGCCCGCCCCGGCGATCCTGAGGGGGGCCCTGTAAATGCCCGGCATCTCCTCACTGCTCAACAGCGGCCAGAAGGCGCTGAACGCCTCGCAGGTGGCCATTGAGGTCACTGGCCAGAACATCGCCAACGTGAACACCTACGGGTATTCGCGCCAGCGGGTGGTCTTCCAGGACGACCTCTACGTCGACTCCACCCCGGGCCAGATCGGCACGGGCGTGCGCGCAGCCGAAATCCAGCGCATGTTCGACAACTTCGTGGAGTCCTCCTACAATTCCAAGGCCTCCTCGGCCGAACGCTACAACGCGCTCTACCAGATGATGCGCTCGGTGGAGTCCGTCTTCAACGAGGCCAACTCCGACGGCGTGTCCCTGGCCATGACCAAGTTCTTCCAGGACTGGCAGAACCTCACCCTGGACGCCGCCAGCTACCCGCAGCGCCAGAACGTGCTCTCGGACACGCAGACGCTCATCTCCATCCTGCGCCAGGCCGATTCGGACCTGGACACCATCCAGCAGCAGGCCGAATCCTACATCGCCCAGGACGTGGACACCCTCAACACGCTCTTCGAGGACATCGCGGGCCTCAACGCGCAGCTGGCCGTGCACAACAACCCGCCCGGACAGAACGCCAACGGCCTGCTCGACGAGCGCGCCCGCAAGATCCGCGCCCTGGCCGAGATCGTGGACATCAACGTCATCGACAACGGCGGGGCCAACCTGATCATCATGGACAAGGCCGGGCACACCTTCGTGGACGGGATCAACCACTACGAGGTGGCGCTCGAAAGCAACAAGGTGATCAAGAATCTCACGCCGGGCTCCAGCTTCGACGGCACGGTCTATTTTTCCGGGCGCGACGACTTCGAGTACACCGTGCGCGTGGTGCAGGCCGGCGACGTGTCCTCGGGCAGTTCGGCGGCCCAGTTCCAGGTGTCCCTGGACGGCGGCGTCACCTGGCTGCGCAGCGACTCCGGAGCCGTGAAGACCTTCTTCGCCCGGCCCGAGGGCCTCTCGGTGGACGCGGGCAACCTGAGCATCTACTTCGGACAGTCCTCCAACGCGGGCATCGCCCCCACCGGCCAGCTCCAGGTGGGCGACTCCTTCACCATCGTGCCCAAGTCCGGCCTGTACTGGTACCAGTCCGCGGCCACGCCCGTGAACATCACGCCGCAGATGTATTTCAACGGCCAGGACAACACCACGCGCGTGACGGGGGGAAGCCTCGCCGGAAACTTCCAGCTGCGCGACTACAACGTCGGGCGCTACCGCGAACGCCTGGAAGCCCTTGTGGACACCATCGTCTGGGAGACCAACCGCATCCACAGCCAGGGCGCGGGCACCAAGATGTTCACCGACGTCACGGGCACCTATTCGGCGCGCGACGCCTCCGTGGCCCTGGGCTCGGATTCCTCCGGCCTGGCCTACGGCAGCAAGCTCCAGGCCGGCGCGTCCACCCTGTACGTCTACAACAGCTCCACGGGCGCGCTGGTGTCCAGCGGCTTCATCGATTTCGACGCGGGCACGGCGGGCATCCAGCTCTTCGACCCCGCCCAGCATTCCCTGGACGACGTGGCCCAGGCCGTGAACAACACCTTCGGGAGCATGCTCACCGCCACGGTGGTGAACAACCAGCTCCAGATCAACGCCCAGAACGGCTTCAATTTCGGCTTCGGCACCGACGCCACGGGCCTGTGGGCGGCCCTGGGCGTGAACACCTTCTTCGCCGGAGACGACGCCCGCACCCTGACCATCAACCCCCAGTGCGGCTCCGACACGGGCTTCATCAACGCCGGGCACATCAACGGCGCGGGCGAGGCCAACCAGGGCGACAACTCCACGGCCCTGGCCATCGCGGGCCTTCGCACCAAGGAGGTGTCCATCCGCACCTCCTTCGACGCCCCCAACACCCAGACCCTCCAGGCCTACTACAACAGCCTGGTGGGCGTGGTGGGCGTGGACACCGAGAACGCCAAGTTCAACTTCGACTTCGAGAACACCCTGGCCAAGGAGCTCAACAACCGCCAGCTGGAGGTCTCGGGCGTGAACCTGGACGAGGAAATGTCCAACCTGGTGAAGTTCCAGCACTCCTACCAGGCTGCGGCGAAAATGATCTCCACCGCCGACCAGATGTGGCAGACGGTGCTGGGGCTCAAGCAATAAGGAGGGCGTCATGGCATACCGCGTCGCCCAGCAGATGATCTACGGCAGCAGCGTGAACTACATGAACACCACGCTGTCGCAGCTCATGGAGTCGAATCTCCAGGCCTCCAGCCAGAAGAAGGTCAACCGCCCCTCCGACGACCCGGTGGGCATGTCCCGCATTCTGAGCTACCGCGACAACCTGGCCGCCATGGACCAGTACGAGACCAACATCTCCATGGCCAAGGGCTGGCTGAACCTCGCCGACAACACCATGGTGCTGACCAACACCGTGGTCACGCGGCTCAAGGAGCTGGCCGAGCAGGGCTCCACCGGCACCCTCACCGCCGACAACCGCTCCCAGATCGCCGCCGAGGCCCGCCAGCTCTTCCAGCAGCTCATCGCCATGGGCAACACCGAGTTCGACGGCAAGTCCATCTTCGCGGGCCAGAAGACCAACATCAACCCCTTCGAGGAGACCCTCACGCTCACCACCAACCAGGCGGGCGTGGTGTCCAACGCGGGGTTCCGGGTCAACGGCTACAACGACAAGACCACCCTGGTGCAGTTCCTCCAGAACGGCGTCCTGGCCTCGGGCTCCACCTTCCGCTGGACCTCCGACGGCGGCAACACCTGGAACCAGGGAAGCGTCACCGATCCCGGCGCGCCCGACCGCTTCCAGCTCTCCCTGGGCGGGGTGACCCTGGAGTTGGACCGCGACACCGCCGTGACCGCCACCGCAGCCAACAACACCAACGATTCCAACGGCACCTGGATGTGGGTGCGCCCCACGGCCATCTACAAGGGCGACGACGAGGACGCCATCGCCGTGGACCCCCTCCAGGGCATGGGCTCCACCGTCACGGGCACGGCGGCGGGCGTCTTCGCCAACAACGTGATCGTGCGCATCGACCAGTCCGGCACCCTGGGGTCGGACGTGGCCTACTCCTACAGCCTGGACGGCGGCGTGACGTGGGTGCTCTCCAACGCCTCCACGCCCGACGCCTCGCCCTCCATGGCCAGCCTGAACATCCCCGGCGGCGTGCTCACCCTGCACTCCAACGGCGGCAACGCCCTGGACGCGGGCGACATGTTCGTCGTGCGCCCGCGCAAGGCGCTCATCATGGCGGACATCTCGCCCACGGAGCGCATCGCCCTCAACGGCATCGGCAAGAACATCTTCGGCGGCATCTACCAGGACCCGGCCAGCGACGCGGCCCGCCCCGTGGTGATCGCGGGGATTTCGGGGGCCACCAACCTCTTCGAGACCGTGGGCAAGCTGGTGGCCTTCCTGGAGACCAACAACCAGTCCGGCGTGCAGCAGTGCCTGGCCGACCTGCGCTCCTCCAGCCAGACCATCCTCAACTACGCCGCCGACGTGGGCGCTCGCGAGAACAGGCTCCTGGTGTCCGAGAGCGTGCTGGACAACCTCAAGCTCAACCAGACCGAGCAGCTCTCCACCGTGGAGGACGTGGACATCTCCGAACTCATGACGCGTCTGGCCCAGCAGCAGCTGGCCTACCAGTCGGTGCTCAAGTCCACCTCCATGATCATGAACCTGAGCCTCATGAACTATCTGTAGAGGCTGGCGCGTTGACAACGCGGCGCACGCGCCATAGGGTGCGCGGGCAACGGCAAGGATAAGAGGCTGGAATGCTCATACTGACGCGCCGCCCGGGGGAGTCCATCCACCTGGGCGACAGAATCAAAATCACCGTTCTCGGGGTGCAGGGAAAACAGATCAAGATCGGTCTGGAAGTGCCCCAGGACGTTCCTGTCTACAGGGAAGAAGTGTACCTGCGCGTGCTCGAGCAGAACCGCTTGGCCATGGAAGCGGATCAACAGGACGTGTTCGCTGCGGCGGCGTTATGGCAAAAAAACAAGACCGAGTGATCCAAAGCCGCATCGGCGCGCTGAGCGTTCCTCCCGAGCGGGTCCTCCATTTCCCGAGGGGGCTCATCGGCTTCGAGCAGGAGCGCGAATTCACCCTGGTGCAGATCAGGGAAGATTCGCCCTTCGTCATCCTGCAAAGCATGAACGACCCGCGCCTGGGCCTCATGGTGGCCGACCCCTACAGCTTCATCCAGGACTACGACGTGGTGGTGGGCGAAGCCGAGCGCAAGATCCTGCGCATCGACAACATCCGCCAGGTGCTCGTGCTGGTCACCGTCACCATCCCGCCCGGCAGGCCGCAGGACACCACGCTCAACCTCACAGGCCCCGTGGTGATCAACCGCGAGGAGCGCGTAGGCCTCCAGGTGCCACAGGTTGACGCCAAATACCCCACGCACTACCGCCCAGGCGAACCGCTGGAGCCCGTCCAGCAGCCAACCAGAGAAAACGACGACGGCGTGAAGTAAAGGCCCTGGCGGACACCCCCGTGCTCCCGATGCAGACAAAGGCCAGTGCGAGAGGCGACCTCTCGTCCTGGCCTTTCCATTGGGGGCGGGGGCTTTGCGTCTTCGCGGCGTCGTCGGCGTCCCTGGCGCTCCTGATCCTGTGCGCCGGTTTCGGCTCGGCCCAGTTCGACGACCCGGAAGTCGGCGTGGCCCGCTCCCTGAGCCTCAAACGCCAGGCGGCCCTCGCAGCGGCCCCCTGTCCGAAGCTGGTGGTCGCCGGGGGCTCGTCCGCGCTCTTCGGGGTGGACTCGGGGCGCCTGGAACTGGCCACGGGGTTGCGGACGTTCAACGCCGGGCTCCCGGCCGGGTTGGGCCCGCGCTACCATTTTTTCCTTCTGCGCCGGTTCCTGGCCCCGGGCGACGTCGTGCTGCTCTCCCTGGAGTTCGACAGCTTCGTGGACGACTACCCGGCCGTGAACCGCTTCTCCGCACGGACCTCCTACTCCCTGGGGGAAGCCTTCGTCCTGGACATCCCCGTGCGCCACATCCCACTGTATTTGCGAGAAATCCCCCTGGGAGAGGTGGCCGGGAATCTTGTCGGCCTGGAGCAGTACCGCCGGATCAAGGCATCGGACGCCACCCAGGGGCGGCTGGACCATCGGGGCGATGTGCTCTTCGTGGACGACCCCCTGGCGCGGCGGAAGTTCCAGGAGGACGCCCGGGCCGTGTGCGGGCACGTTGCGGCGCGCGTTGAGGCGGGCTGCCTCGCCGGTCTGGAACGTCGGGAGACCCTGCGCACGCTGGCGGATATCGCCGCCTGGTGCGCCGACCGGGGGATACGCCTCCTGGCGGCGTACCCCTGCCATGCCCCCTGCGGCGACCACGAGGAACCGGCCTTCCGGGAGCTCTACGCGGCAGTGGCCCGCGTCTACTCCGGGCTGGGCATCCCGCTGGTCAACACGCCCCGGGACAGCCGCCTCGAACCCCACGAGATGTTCGACTCATTCTACCACGCCAACCCGGAGGGCCGCAGCCTGCATACGGGACGGATCGTCCCTGGCCTGCGAGACATTCCAGCCCCCCTTTGAGGAGCAGCCGCCATGTCCTGGATCAATGCGCTCACGCGACTGATGCAAACGGATTACCGCTCCGCTCTGCACGGGCTCACCGGTGCGGCGCTCACCCACGTCGGCAACGCCGTGCTCGTTCTGCCCTTGCCCCGGGAATGCCGCATCCCGGGGCGTCTGCCGCCCCTGGCCAGACATTTTCTGGGCGGCCGGTTGTCGTTGGCCCGCAGATTCCGGCCGGTCACGGTGTTGCTGGACCCCGGGCGCGGCTTGCTGGCCAGGCTGGATTGGCCCACCATGGGCCTGGAGGCGTTGCCTTGGGAGCGGGGCGGCCCGGAGCGCCTGCTCACTTCCGCGCCGGTGTGCCCCCGGCCCGGGCCGACGGTGTTCTTCTCGCTGTCCTTCGCGGCCCTGGAGGCCCCGGACTGGCTGGCCCTGGCGCGCGGGACGCTGGCCAACGGGGCCTTGGCCATGGCCTTGCCCGGCACGGGGGCACTCTACGCGTTGGCCGCACGCTCACGGGGCGATGCAAGGAGGCTGCCCGGGCTCCTGGGGCTCTTGGAGCGCCTGAGCGGCCATGGTTCGCCAGCGCCCGGGCTCGATCCATCGGAGGCCGGGCTCGTCTGCGTCGCGCCTTCCCGGAGCGGGGCCGAGCACTCCCCCACCATGCGCGGCGCGGCCTCGCCTCGGGGCCTCGTCCCCCATGACGCCCCGGCGCACCTCAACGCGGCTCTGGCCGAGATGCTGGCCGACCCTGACGAGCCTGGCGATCCGGCGGGGGAAGCCCTGCGCGCGCTGGTCTCCAGGCGCCGGGAGAAGAGCCGCGTCCCGTGGATCTTCAACGAATACCTGAACGTCCTTGAAATGGCCGCCGGAGAGCCCAGGCCGGAAAGCGTGCCGCCAAAGCTCGACATCTCCCTCTCGGGCATCTGCAACATCTACTGCCGCTTCTGCACCTACGACCACCACCTCGCCAAACCGGTGTTTCTGGACCTCGAATCCTTCAAACGCCTGGACATCCTGCGTCACGCCCGTTGCGTGGGCCTCTCCAGCGGCCTGGGCGAGTCCAGCGTGAACCGGCATCTGCCGGAGATCATCCGGTACATCCACGAGCACCACCCCCATGTCGCCATGAACTTCTTCACCAACGGGGTGCTCCTGGAT
>NZ_JBZVFJ010000020.1:0-33412 GCF_058402725.1 Fundidesulfovibrio sp.
GAACCAGGGGGCCACCCTCAAGAATTGAGTGGTCCGAAGAAACCCGGCAGGTCACACGGGCGAAGGCTTCCAGACGAAAGCCGACGCCAAAAGAGCCGAAGCCAAACATCGCGAGGAGGTGGAAACCCGAAGACATCTGAGAGCCCAAACCGACATGGGCTTCTTGGAGATGATTAATCTGAGGCTTGATTACCTCAAGGATTTCAGCTCGGAGAAGTACTACTACGAGACCAAGAACAGAGCTGGACGCTGGGTCAAGGAATGGAAGAACACGGCTTGCGGGGAAATCACACCTGAGATGGTCGAAGCTTTCCTTCGGAAAAGGAAGAAAGTTTCTGCGTATACCGCCAACTCGGACCTCCGCAGCTTGCGAGCCGCATTTAATTGGGCGTTCAAAAAGAGGAAATACATCAGCTTCGATCCCACGGAAGGATTGGAGTATTTCCCTATCCGAGAAAAAGCCCTGCGGCGGCACATTCCGTCCCCTGATGAGCTCGAAAAGGTGCTCGCTGTGGCCAACCCCGAACAGCGGGACTACTTGACTGTTTTGCGGGAAACGATGGCGCGCGTTGGAGAGGTAAACAGACTCACCTGGGAAGATGTCGACTTGGAAACCCGTGTCGTTGTGCTCTACACTCGGAAAAAGCGTGGAGGAAACCTGACTCCTCGTCGAATCCCGATGACCAACAACCTTTTCGAACTATTGAAGCGCCGTTTCGGCCAACGCCGTCCAGGGATCAAGTGGGTTTTCTGGCACGAGTACCATGACCGATCTGGAAAGCGCCAGAGTGGCCCGTACCAAGACCGGAAACGCATGATGAAGAGTCTTTGTACGAAAGCGGGCGTTCCCTATTTCCGGTTTCATCCGATCCGGGCATCAGGGGCGTCGGTCATGGACTTGAACCATGTACCGATTGGCTCAATCCAGCGTATTCTTGGACATGAAAACCGAACAACGACGGAGATTTATCTCCATCGAATCGGCGACCCCGAGAGAAAGGCTATGGAAGTGTTCGAGCGTGTGAACCGAGATGTGGCGCGGGTTCCCGAGGGGGATTCACATCAAATTTCACACCAGGATGAGGGGTGGGTTACTGATTATTTGCAGTAACCCCTTGAAATAATATGGAGCCAGCGAGGGGACTCGAACCCCTGACCTGCTGATTACGAATCAGATTTTGGCAATTTCACGGAGCTTCACAGATTCCCACGAAACCGTTGACTGGCAAGGCTTCCCGGCATATTCTACCTTCATGCGTCATCACTCAAAAACACCCCCTTTCAGGCAAAAAAGTGGGACAGGAGTGGGACAAAATTCAGAGAGGTGAGCCGTGGCCACGACGTGGATCAAGACCAAGCACACCGGGGTGCGCTACCGTGAACATCCCTCACGCCGACATGGCGTAAAGCCTGACCGATATTTTGCCATCCGCTACAAGCTCGACGGCAAGGGCAAGGAAGAGGCCTTGGGCTGGGCAAGCGAGGGCTGGACGGAACAGAAGGCCGTGGCCCGGCTGGCAGAGCTCAAGGAGGCGCACCGCACCGGGTCCGGAGCCCGAACCTTGGCGGACAAGCGGGCCGAAGCCAACGCCAAGCGCCAGGCCGAGGAAGAGGCCAAGGCACTCCAGGAGCGGGAGGGCATCACCTTCGGCGCGGTCTTCCTGGGAGCCTATCTGGAGCACGCCCAGGGCAGCACCAAGAAACCCAACAGCATCCGCACCGAACAAACCCTTTTCGAGAACTGGATCAAGCCCGCCATCGGCAACACGCCCCTCAAGGACGTGGCCCCCTTCCACCTGGAGAAGGTCATGAAGGCGATGCGCGATGCCGGACGCTCCGCCAGAAGCCAGGAATATGCTCTCGCCCTTGTCCGGCAGGTCTTCAACTTCGCCAAGGCGCACGACATCTATTCCGGCCCATCCCCCGTGGAGAAGGTCAAGGCCCCCAAGGCGGACAACCGGCGCGTGCGCTTCCTGACCCATGAGGAAGCGGACGCTCTGCTCGACGCACTGAAGGCCCGCTCCCTTGACGTTTGGGGGGCCGCACTGCTCTCCCTCAATGCCGGACTCCGGGCCGGGGAAGCCCTGGCCCTGACTTGGGCCGACGTGGACTTCGAGCACGGCGTCTTGACCATCAAGGACACCAAGAGCGGACGCAACCGGCAAGTGCCCATGACTTCCGAGGCCCGGGCCATGCTGGAGGAGCGAAGAGGGCAAGCCAGCCCTGGCACGCCCGTTTTCCCTGCGGAGCGAGGCGAGCAGGCCGCCGCCATCTCGAAAACCTACGTCCGGACCGTGGCTGACCTGGGGCTCAACGCCGGGATCGAGGACGCCCGGCAAAAGGTGGTTTTCCACACCCTGCGCCACACCTGCGCGAGCTGGCTCGTGCAGAACGGCGTGCCCCTCATCACCGTGGGGCGGCTCCTCGGACACTCCACCATGGCCATGACCGAACGGTACAGCCACCTGGCCCCGGACCACTTCCGCCAGGCCGTGGACACCCTGGAGGCCGCCCGGCGCAAGAAGCCCGGCAAGGTGGTGAGCATCAACGGGGCCTGATCCGCCCCGCCCGGCTGGACAACAAATAACTCAGGGGTTATAAATTCACATGGAAGCCTGGAAGGTGACGTTGCTTGACGAGGCGGTCCCCGAGTTCATGCGCCTGCCGTCCGACATCCGCGCCCGCTTCCAGCGGGTTTTCCGGCTGGCGCAGGAAGAGGGCTTGAGCGCCCTTGTCATGCCCTACGCCCGGCCCGTGAAGGGGCGGTTGTGGGAGATGCGCGCCAAGGGCAAGGACGGCATCGCCCGGGGCCTCTACGTGGCTGCGTCGGGCCGCCGCCTCGTGGTGCTGCGGTTCTTCGAGAAGAAGACCCCGCAGACGCCCCAGGATGAAATCAAGCTGGCACTCAAGCGGTGCGGGGAGCACGGACTATGATCGACGCCAACGAAATTCACGAACGCATGATGCGCGAGGATGCCGAGTACGCCCGGGAGTTTGACGCCCTGGAGGAAGAGTTTTCCATCGCACAGGCCATGATCCGGGCGCGCAACCGCGCGGGGTTGACCCAGGCCGACGTTGCCAAGCGCATGGGCGTGAGCCAGCCCCGCATCGCCAAGATCGAAGCGGGGACCAACGTGAGCCTGGACATCCTGCGGCGCTACGCTGCGGCCACGGGGAGCAAGCTCAAGCTGGACTTCCAGGCGGGCCAGTAGATGGAGGCCCCCACCCCCTGGCGGGAGGCTTTCCCCTTCAAGGCTCAGGAATTGCCGGGCGTGTTCCTGGCCGGGGCGCGCTACCGCGAGGGCCTGACGCAGGACGCCTTGGCCAAAGCGGCAGGCACCCCCCGGCGGCACATCTCCGAGATGGAGAACGGCAAGCGCCCCATCGGCAGGCAGAACGCCCGCAGGCTGGGGGAAGCCCTCAACGTGGACCCGAGGCGGTTCCTGACGGCGTAGGGGCCTCCCGCGACGGGAAGGCTCCCCCGGACAGAAACGAAACAGCTACCCTCCCCGCACGCCCCGGCCCTGACCCGGGCCGCCCCGCCACCACCTCGCCCACCCCGGCCGGAGAAATCCGGCCGGATTTTTTTTGCTTCCCAGGTTTTCCCGATTTTTCCCGCTTTCGACTGCAACGCAACTGCAACGCCATGCAAGTGCCCATCTGCAAGCCCGCGCTACGCCTTGATTCGCGGCATGTACTTGCACGCATGCAAGTATTGCAGTGATTATTCAGCACTTGCAAGCATGCAAGTATGTGTTGGTCTGTCGCATTGCTCCGTCGAGTGTTGTCCAGTTGACATTTTTCACGACGCATATCAAACGCCAACCAGTGCCAACAACTACCTTGCATGGAGGACGCATGAAAACCTGCACCATCGCAATCGACCGGCTCCGCGAAACGCTCCCGCCCACCTTCGCCCGAAAAGCTGTCGGCGACCTGACGGGAGGGATTGTTCACCCGGCCACGGTGGCCAACCAGATGTCTCGCGGCGAGGGGCCGAGCGCGTTCTATGTCGGGCGCAAAGCCTGTTTCGAGCGGGAATCTTTTCTGGCGTGGCTCGAAACTCGTATGAGCAGCGAGCTGAAAGACGGGAAATAGTTTGCAAGTACGGAGCATTACAATGGAAAAGACCGCCTACAACAAGCGCAGGCGGCCTCTTCGCGGAGAAATCAGCACGTTTCCCGTCCTGAACATCCGCGAAGTTGCTGCTGAAGTCAAGCATGTTGCGTCGGATTGCAGTGGGGGTGCGGCATGAGCACCGCCCACGAGCACGTTGACGAATTTCGTCGTTTCATGGCGCAACACGGAGTCATCTACCACGGGGAGCTCATCCCTGACGGCGAATCCCGGCGCGTCCACCTCGACGGCGACAAGTCCGGCACGCGAAACGGCATGATCCAGTTTTTCGCGGACGGGCTGGGGGGAGTCTTCCAAAACTGGAGGGAGCACGAGAAGCCCATCACCTGGCAGGCCAAGCGGACGCGCGACTTGACGCCCGAGGAGCGCGCCGCCCATCGCAAGCAGGTGGAGGACGCCCGGCGCGCCAGGGAAGAGGAGATCGCCAAGAAGCAGGCCCGGGCCATTGAGCGCGCCCGCGAGGACTGGGCCGCCGCGAAACCGGCCAAGCAGCACCCGTACCTCGAACGCAAGCAGGTCCGGGCCTACGGGCTCCGGTCCGGTCCCTACTCTTACCGGGTCCGTGACGAGGCCGGGGTCTGGTCCTCCGAGGTAGTCCATGAAGCCCTGTTCGTCCCGATGCGGGCGCAGGGAAAACCGGACATCATGGGCGTACAGGCCATTTTCCCGGCCACGTCTCCCACGTCCGGGATCGATAAGCACTTCCCACCGTCCACGCCCAAGATCGGAAAATATCACGCCATCGGCAAACCGCTGCCCGGGATGCCGATAACGCTTTGCGAGGGCTACGCCACCGGGGCCAGCATCCACGAGGCCACCGGCTGGCCGACCGTGGTATGCTTTGACAAGGGCAACCTTGAGCCGGTCGCCCAGGACTTCCGGGCGCGCTACCCGGACACGGCCCTGCTGGTCGCCGCGGACAACGACCAATGGACCAAGCGCCAGGACGGCACGCCCTGGAATCCTGGGCTTGAGGCCGCTCACCGGCTGGCCGAGACCATGGGCGTGGCCGTGGCGGTCCCGGTTTTCGCGGATACGTCCTCGCATCCGACGGATTTCAACGACCTGCACGTCTTGGAGGGGTTGCCCCGCGTGGCCGAAATCCTGCGCGCCGCGCTGGCCCCACCCGCGCCGCCGGAGGGTTCCCAGGGGCCGCCGGAGACGCCCGACCCGAGGCCGGTAGTCCAGGTTCGGCCGGGGCAGCTCCCTGAGTTGGTGGGCAGCTCCGAGGCGGCCCTGTGCGCGCCGGGCCTGCCCTCCGAGGACTTGGTTTTGCAGCAAGGTGGACGCCTTGTTCGCGTGGGGCGCTTGGAAACGTCCGGCGAGGCCGGGGGCGTTCGACGTAGCCAAGGTGCCGCCATGGTCTACGGCCTGACGCCAGCCTGGCTGTCGCTGCTCCTGGCGCGCCGACTTCAGTTCGTGAAGTTTGACGCGCGGTCCCGGACTTGGCGGCCCTGCGATCCACCCAAGGCCCTCGCCGAGGCGATCCTCGCCCGGGCCGGGGCGTGGCCGTTCCCCAGGCTCCGGGGCGTGGCCGCCTGCCCGACGTTGCGGCCCGACGGCTCCATGGTGGCAGAGCCGGGCTTCGACCCCGCATCAGGCTGGTTCCTCGCACATGACCTCGCAGTGGACGTGCCCGCCCGCCCCACGCCCGAGCACGTGGGGCACGCCCTGGCGTTGCTGGCGGACCTGCTGGGCGGCTTCCCCTTCGTGGAACCCACCGACCGCGCGGTGGCCTTGGCGGCCGTCATCACAGCCGTGGTCCGGCCTGCCCTGGACGCCTCGCCGCTTTTCGGAATCACCGCGACTTGCCGGGGCTCTGGGAAGTCGCATCTCGCAGATACCATCGCCATGATTACCACTGGCAAGCGAATCGCTGTTGTTTCCGCGACGCGTGACCAAAATGAGTTCGAGAAAGGCCTTGTATCGGTAGTGCTGTCGGGGGATTCGCTCGTTGGTATCGACAACTTCAACAATGTCATTACATCAAATCTGCTTTGCCAGATTGCAACATCAGAGGCCGTTAAAGTACGCCCCCTTGGAGCCAGCATTCAAGTTGAGGTTCCGAACGCCGCCGTGTGGCTCTGCAATGGCAACGCGTTCCAACCGGATGAAGACCTGGCGCGGCGCTTCCTCATGATTCGCCTAGACGCAGGACTCGAACGCCCAGAGGAGCGGGAGTTCACCTTCGACCCCGTACAGGTGGCCGCCCAGCACCGGGCGGCCTACGTCGGCGCGGCCTTGACCATCGCCCGGGGCTACATCGTGGCCGGGAGCCCTGATGTTTCCTTGAAACCATTCGGGAGCTTCGAGGGTTGGTCGCGCCTGGTCCGCGCCGCCCTGGTCTGGACAGGGGAGCCCGACCCCTGCGAGTCGCGCGCCCAGGTCTTGGAAGAAGCCCCCGACGTGGCGGCCCTGCGCGCCCTGCTCACGGCCTGGCGCGAGGCCTTCGGGCGGTCTGCCCGGAACGTGCGGGAGGCCATCCGGGCCGCCCAGGAAGACCCGGACGGCCCCTTGGCCGATGCCCTGGATGCGGTCGCCGGGGACCACGGCCGAGTAAATTCCAAGCGCCTCGGGTGGTTTTTGAAGCGAAACGCCGGGCGCATCGTCTCCGGCCTAAAATTCGCCAAGGGGGCAGATTTCGGGCGGCATCCGTGCTGGATTGCCGAGGAGGTGGTGTGATGCGGCCCCGAAAAGCTGCCCTTTCTCGCCTTTCTGCCCTTTTTTATACCTACGTGGGAAAATTGGCAGGGGAGGTAGTAGTGACAGTTTATAGGGGGGGAGTAGGCAAAACCGCAAAAACTGCAGAAAGGACACGCCGCCCCGGAGCCCTCCCCTTGGAGGGGTTCCAGCGCCGATCCGGCCACCCTGGCAGGCCCGGACCGAGGCCACCTCCTCCAGGGCAGGGCCGAGGCCACCCCCCTCCCCGGGGGCCAGGTTCTTCCAGGGCCCCTCCCCCACGGGGCGCTGGCGATCCGCAAGGATTGGTTAGATTCTAAGCACTTCTGCAACACCACTGATTTCAGGGAGAATTCTATGCCGCATTTCATCACCACCCCGAGCGCCAAGCTCACGCGCCTTGGAGGAAAGCCACTTTTCCTGGAGGCCCCGGATCAAGCTGCCGCCAACGCCTGGGCCGCCTCGACGGGTTACAACGCCGCCTCGCCCTGCCGCGCCCCGCAGCCGGGCGACGCGCCCCGCCGGGTGGTCCGCCTCGCGCCCACCGTCGCGCCCGCATTCCCTGGCAAGGCCCTGGCGGCTCCTGGCCCCGGAACCGGGCCGACGGCCGCCGCGACGCTCACGCGCGACCCTGGTGCCGTTTCTGTTGGAAATTCCATAGCCCCGGCCGACGGCGACTGGACGCCTGAAATCCTGGCCGGTGCCATCGAGGCGATGAACGCGGCCCGCCGCCTGTAATTCTTACACTGGAGGACTCCCCCATGCTCTTCGTGAAAAAACCCGTCCCGGCCCCGACTGCCCCGGCCGCCCCGGTCGAACCCGTATCGACCGCCCCGGCCGCCCTCAGCTCCGAAACCTGGCGCGCCGTCGCGCCCGAGGCGTTCGCATCGTTCCAGGCCGCCGAGTCCGCCGTTGTCGCTGCCCGTGCCCCCCTGGAACGCCTGCGGTCCGAAGTTACGGCCGCCGAATCCCGGCTCCACGCCCTGGAAGCCGAGCGCGCCGGAGCCGAGGAAGCTGCCAAGGCCGCCGCCCTGGCCCGCGTCCACAACCGCCCGGCCCCGGCGAACCCCGGGCGCGCCCTGGCCGCGATCCTGGCGGACATCGAGGAGGCCCGTTTAACCTTGGAAGCCCTGGCCCCCGAAGGCCCGGGCGCCCTGGAGATCGTCCGCGCCGCCACCCACGCCGACGCCCAGGCCGAGCGCGCCTTGACCGGGCTCCACCGCGCCCTTGCGGCGTCCCTGGTCGAAACCGCCCGGGACGCAGTGGGCGAGGCTCTGGCGCAGGCCTGGAAGCTGCACCGTCGCCACGCCCCCGGAGCAGACCGGGCCGGCTGGCTCTTGAGGATACTCGGCCAAATTGACGCGGAACTCCCCGAAGACATCCCCCAGATGGCCGAGCGGTCCGGGGTTTCTTCGCAGGAGGAGTCTCGGGCCGAGGCCGCCGAACGCGCCGAGCGCCGCGCCGTCCTGGGGGCGGCCTGACATGGCTGGCGACTGGCTCACGCGGAAGGCCCGAACCGAGTCCGGGATTGCGGCCTTCGAGCGGAAAACGACTCGCGTCGTGGACCGGGGCGGGCATCCGGTGAAGGCCTGGCGCGTGCCTGGGGAACCTGAACATGAGGCTTGGCTGAAGTTGAAGGCCGACTTCGATTTTCTCTTGCTCCACCTGCGGAAAAAGCACCGGCCCTGGGAGTTCTTGTCCGAAATCTTCGAAACCGCCCTGGCACGAGACCCGACCGCCGTTCGGTGAGGGTAAAACTGAGCGCGGCCCGTCTCCGAACTGGAGGCGGGCCGCCTGTCTTCACGGGCCTTCACTGACCCGTCATCAATTAAAGTGGGACAGGAGTGGGACAAAACCTGACCCAAGAAAAAGGGTTCCGAGGCCTGAAGCCTGGGAACCCTTGTCTTTCCTGGAGCCAGCGAGGGGACTCGAACCCCTGACCTGCTGATTACGAATCAGCTGCTCTACCAACTGAGCTACGCTGGCGTCGAGTAAAAAGTCTTCATAGGCTCAAGCAGCATGGGAGTCAATAGGGTTATGCGTCTTCAGCGCATCATGGTTTTCAGGCGCTCCACGAGCTGCCCTTCGAGGGGGAGGGGGGACGCCTCCTCGCCCCGGCGGTCCACGGCAGAGGCCAGGATCGTCGACGCTTCCTCGCGCCCAAGCCTTCCACCCGGGCGGATCGTCACATACCGTTCGAGCAGTCCCTCCTCGCCCAGAGGAACGCCTGACAGCAACTGGCGCTCCGAAACGCGCGCCCCCATGAAATAATTCCGGCCCGCCATGTAATGCAGCATGGGTTTGTCGAGCGTCTGCACCGACCCGGTCAGCGCGGGCGGCGACAATTCCCTGGCCAACAACGCCTCCAGGGAGCCGATCCCCGCTTCCGCCAACGAAGCGCGCACGCCGGGCGAAGCGTCCCACAACGCTCCCGCTGCGGTCACTCCGGGGGCCAGGTCCTCCCGAGAAGCCAGGAGAAGCAGGTCGTTTGCCTGGGTCATGAACACCCGAATGCAGGGGAAGCGTTCCCGAAGGGTGACGAGCACGGTCCCGAGCACCTGGGCCGAAGCGTCGTGGACGTGGATCCACTGCGCGAACACTCCGCCCGGAGCCAGGCGTCGGTCGGCCAGACGGTAGAATTCCCGCGAGAAGAGCGCGTCCACGCCCAGAACCCAAGGGTTGCTCGGCTCGGAGACGATCAGGTCCCACTGGGCCTCCTCGCGCGCCAGGATGCGGAAGGCGTCGCCGTGCAGCATGCGATGCCGGGGCTCCCGGTGGACGTCGCCGGTGAACGCGGCGAAGAGCGGCAACGCCTTGATGACCGAGGAGGATATCTCCGCCGTCCCGATGGAGGCCACGTCGGCATAGCGCGCAAGCTCCCCGGAGGTGACGCCCGTGCCCAGGCCGACAACCAGCGCCCGGCCGCGTGAGGGCGCGAGAAGCGCCGGGATGTGCGCCAGCAGGCGCAGGGTGGACATGTCCGCAACAGTGGACGAGTCGGACTTGCCGTTGACGAACACAGCCATGGGCTTTTCGGAATGCCAGGCCTGACGAGGGGCGCGCAGCACGGACGCCGTGCCTTCAGGACCGTCTTCCTGGAAGAGGAGTTCCACTCCGTCGTGGAACTCCTCGAAGAAGGCCTTGGGCGATGCGTAGGAGGACGCCAGCGGCATACGTAAACGGAAAGTGCCCATCATGAAGCGCTGCGCATCGTATCCCGGCGCGGCGGGGATCAGAGCCAGGGCCGCGAGGGCGGCCAGTCCTGTGGCCAGGCGCGTTCGGGGTCCAAGTTCACTTGCCGCAAGCCAGGCCCCGGCCAGGGACAGCACGGCGCAGAGCAGATAGATCTGTCCGTTGTTCAGCAGCGGATGCAGAAGGATTCCCGCTGAGAGGCTCCCCGTGAGGTTGCCCGCCGTGTTGGCGCACAGGATGCGCCCCGAGAGACTGCCCACGGTGGCCAGGTCGTTACGCAGGCGGTTGAAAATCAGGGGCACGGCCGCCCCGATGAGCAGGGCGGGCAAGCCCGCCGCCAGCGAGAGGGCGGCGAACCCGGCGGCCTGGAAGGCCCAGAATCCTGCGAGGTCCGGCGCGAAGAGTAAACGCAGGCGGTGCGCCCAGTAGGGCCAGGTGTCCAGGGAGGGAAACAGCAGGAGCAGCAGGGCCGCGATGGCCAGTTGGTTGAGCCACACGGCGCGCGTCCCCAGGCGGGCGAAGCGCCCCGCGAGGAGCGCCCCCGCCGCGATGGCCAGCACGAACATCCCCACCACCATGGTGAAGGCGTAGGCCGACCCGCCCGCTGAAAGGGCCACGAAGCGCACCAGCACGTTCTCCAGGCCCATGGACTGGAAGCCGTTGAGGAACGCCAGCCCCATCAGAGCGAACCCCAGGCCGCGCCTGTGCGGGGGCGGCGACGCCGTCGGGCCTGCTCCCGGGCCGCTCAAGGTATCCGGCCAGGCGGGATTTCGGACAGGTTCGGCCCGCATGGGGTCACGCGCCAGGGCGAACCACGCGGCGGCCAGAAGATTGAGCGAAGCGGCCAGGCGCAGCGTGCCGGGCAGCCCCAGTTCGGGCACGGCAACGTACCCGGCGGCCACCGCGCCCAGGAAGGCCCCGGCGGTGTTCACGCCGTAGACCCTGGCGTGCACCGCTCCGGAGGTCTCCACGTCGCGACTGAGGGCCTGGGTGAGCAAGGGCGCGGTGGCTCCCATGCACACCGTGGGCGGCCCCACCAGAGCCGCAGCCAGGGCGACCCCCTGCAGGGCCAGGCCCCAGGGGGGCGAGAGAGACCATCCGGCCGAGGCCTGCTCCACGGCGGCGAACAGGGCTGGAAAGGCCAGGCACCACAGTCCGATGAAGCCCTCGGCCAGGGCGTAGGCCTTGTAGGGGCTGCGCACGCGCAGGGCCAGGCGGCCGAAGGCATGGTAGCCCAGGGAGAGCCCGCCCAGGAAGGCGGCCAGCACCACGGCCGTGGCCGCTGCGTCGCCGCCCAGGAGTCGGGCCAGGTAACGTTGCCAGACCACCTGGTCCATCATGGCGGCCGCGCCGGTGGCGAACACCAGCACGCAGACCACGGGGGGCACCGCGACCGGACGGGGCGGAGCGCCAGGGAGCGCCCGCCAAGGCCGCGCCCCGCTCATGTCCTGCCGGGAAGGGTGGGGGCGAGATCGCCGATGAGGGCCGTCACGCCATCCACCTCGCCGTGGGACTGCTTGTAGGCGTCGAGCAGCGGCACGAGGGTCGAGTAGTTGCGCTGGATGAAGTAGTAGTCGTAGAGGCGCGCGTCCATGTAGGACTTGAGGAAGGAGATGGACAACTCGCCGGGACTGGCGACCTTGCGGCGCTTCCAGGTGCAGTAATCGTGCAGCCAGCGCCGGGTCTCGTCGTCGATGTTGTCGATGAGGAACCGTTTCGTCGCGTCGTCGGCCATGGGTCCGCTTGCCGTTGGGGTTGAGGCGATGCGCGCTTCCCGCCTTTTGGAAAGATAGCGCCCAACGCCCCGGGACGCAAGGCGCGATGCGCGCGCCCGGGGTCACGCGGCCCCACGGGTCGGCTGGACGCGTCCTCAAAGCCCCTTGTCTCGAGAAATTTCGCACGAACCCCGCCCGGCAACGAGCGCCCTGCCGGGAGACTTCCCTCCTTGCACGCAACACACGTTGACGCCTGCAACTTTCTTTGCACCCCAGGCCGCGCCAGAATCCAAGCCGATCCGCGCTGCGCCCCTGGGGCCAACGTCAACCTTTGTTGCTGGCCGGATCAATTCCTCCTGCGGCGGACAATTTTCCTAATATACTGAAATCAAACGAATATACAGTTCAACCCATCCTGGCACGGCCCCTGCTTTATGGGCTTTGTGGATTGGGGACTCCCCCGGGACGCCTGGGGAATACGTCGAACCTAGGTTCAAACCAATTGAAGGAGCCGTTAGGTCATGAAAAAGCTTGTGATTCTTGGAGCCGGCGCCGGCGGTTGCATAATCGCCAACAAGATGCGCCAGAAGCTGGACGAGAAAGAGTGGAAGATCACCATCATCGACCGCAACACGGTCAACCACTACCAGCCCGGCTGGCTGTTTGTGCCCTTCGGCATCTATGACATCAAGGACTGCATCCGCCCCCTGTCCAGCTTCATCCCCAAGGGCGTGGACTTCGTCAACGAAGAGATCACCAACGTCGACCCCGTCGCCAAGGTGATCACCACCACCAACGGCAAGCACGACTACGACTGGATCGTGGTGGCCACCGGCTGCCGCATCATGCCCGACGAGATCGAAGGCATGATGGACGGCTGGAAGAAGAACATCCACGACTTCTACACCCCCAACGGCGCGGTGGATCTGGCCCACAAGCTGGCCCGGTTCGAAAAGGGCAAGATCTGCCTGAACATCGCCGAAATGCCCATCAAGTGCCCGGTGGCCCCCCTGGAGTGGCTGTTCCTGGCCGACTGGTTCTTCTCCATGGAAGGCACCCGCCACAACATCGAGATCGAGCTGGTCACCCCGCTCACGGGCGCGTTCACCAAGCCCGTGGCCGCCTCCATCCTGGGCAAGATCTGTGAAGAAAAGAACATCAAGATCGTGCCCAACTTCGAAATCGCCGCCGTCGACGCCGAGCGCGGCGTCATGGAATCCATGAAGGGCGACGAGGTGGAGTTCGACCTGCTGGTGGCCATTCCGCCCAACTTCGGCTCTCAGGTGATCCTCGATTCCGACATCGGCGATCCCATGGGCTACATGAAGACCGACCACTACACCCTGAAGTCGCCCGACTACGAGAACATGTACATCCTGGGCGACGCCACCAACGTGCCCACGTCCAAGGCCGGCTCCGTGACCCACTTCGAGGCCGACGTGCTGGTGGAAAACCTGCACCGCGACATCGAAGGCCTGGCCCCCCGCCCCGAGTTCGACGGCCACTCCAACTGCTTCATCGTCACCGGTTACGAGAAAGCCGCCCTCATCGACTTCAACTACAAGGTCGAGCCGCTGCCGGGCAAGTATCCGTTCCCGGGCATCGGACCCTTCGGCCTGCTGGAAGAGTCCTACATGAACTACTGGGGCAAGATGATGTTCAAGTGGGTCTACTTCAACCTCATGCTCAAGGGTAAGGACCTGCCCCTCGAACCCCAGATGTTCATGGCCGGCAAGAAGCGCCCCGGCAAGTTCTAGGAGCGGTCATCATGAGCAAAGAGGACCTCATACTCGAAAAACTCGGCAAGATCGAAGCCGAGCTGGCCGTGATGCGCGAGGCCAGGGAGCCCATGGACGACCTGATCCGGGACCTCAACCCGATCATGAAGCAGGCTCTCTATGTGATGGTCAACGAATTCAAGGACGTTGAGGACAGCTTCCAGCTGGAAGACGTGATGCCTCTCGTCAAGAAAGTCCTGGTCAACGTGAAGAACCTGACCTGGGCACTGGAAGCGCTCGAAACCATCATCGACATGTGGCACACCATGGAGCCCATGATGAAGAGCGCCCTGCACAACACCGTGCGCTACCTGGGCACCCTGGAACAGCGGGGCGTGTTCAGGACCTACGAGGCCATGCTCGAGGTGCGCGCCAAGGTGGCCCAGCACTACGGGCCGGAAGACATCGAGGCCATGGGCGACAGCTTCGTCACCCTGCTGGGCCTGCTCAAGAAGATGTCCAACCCCGAAATGCTGGCCCTGCTGGAGAAGATCACCGACATGCCCGCCAACATCGACCTGGCCAACGCCAAGCCGGTGGGCATGTTCGGCGTCGTGGGCGCCCTGTCCGACTCCGAGGTCAAGAACGGCATCGGCGTGGCCATGGAGATGGTCAAGGCCCTGGGCAAGCTGAAGTAACAACCAAGCGGCGCGGCCGCGAAAACGCGAGGTACCTATGGCCAAGAAGATACTCATCATTGACGACGACCCCGAGATCATCTCCTATCTCAAGGACGTCTTCGAGGAAGCCGGCTATGACACCGTGGGCGCCAAGAACGGCGTCGAGGGCCTGGAGATGGCCCAGGTGCACAAGCCCGACCTCATCACCCTGGACATGGACATGCCCGCGCGCGGCGGCACGCTCTTCTACGTGAAGCTGCGCCAGGAACCCCAGCTGGCCGAAATCCCGGTGATCGTGATCTCCGGCGTGGGCCCCCGCCCCCCGGTGCTCACCAAGAACGTTCCCGTGCTCACCAAGCCGGTGGACACGGAGAAGACCCTCAAGCTGGTCAAGGAAATGATCGGCGAATAACCCTCTAACCGACGGGCCGCAGCCCGGGACAACGATCCGCGAGACGCGGGCCTGACCCCACCCCAGGCCCGCGTCTTCGTTTTCGAGCCCGGCCGGGACGACCGGCCACGGCGAACGGACGAAACGACAGGATGAGACGAGCGAACGTCTCCCCCGGACGGCACGCCCGGCGGCACGCCGGAACGACACGCCTTGACTTGTCACTGACGATTGGTACTATCCCGCATGAACAACAAGCACCGCAAGACGCTTGCCGCCCTCTTTGCCGACCCTGTCGGCGCGTCCATCGCCTGGGCGGACATCGAGTCCCTCTTGCGGGCGTTGGGCGCGGAAATCCTCGAAGGGCGCGGCTCACGGGTGCGCGTGGAACTGGGCGGAAGATTCGCCGTCTTCCACAGACCGCATCCCCGGCCCGTCACGGACAAGGGCGCAGTGAAATCCGTGCGACGACTGATCCTGAACGCGGGAGTGCATCCATGAACATCCTGAACTACAAGGGCTACCAGGGACGCTTCGAATACGACGCCGATGCGGACATCTTCCACGGCGAGGTTTTGCATCTTTCCGATGTGATCACCTTCCAGGGCCGCGCCATCGACGAACTCAAACAGGCCCTGGCGGACTCGGTGGAAGACTACCTCGATTTCTGCGCCTCCAAAGGCAGAACGCCCGAGAAGCCCTATTCCGGCCGGTTCAACGTCCGCATCTCTCCGGAACTGCACCATCTCATCGCCCGCAAGGCGACGGCCGAGGGGGTGAGCCTCAACCACTGGGTGGCCCACGCCCTGGGGAGCGCGGCGGCCCAGGAACCCGGCAACGACAACGCCCGGGCCTGACCCCACCCCGGGCCCGCGTCTTCGTTTTCGCGCCCGGCCGATCCCGGATACGGCCTGACCAGGCGATCCGGACCCGGATTTCGTTTTCGCGACGGCCCGGTCAATTCCCCCCGCCGCGCCCCGCTTTCCGAAAGCACGGTTGCCGACGGCCTCCCCTCGGGGTATGGTTCCTTCCGGGGGGCGCGCATTCATCGAATGCCTGCCGCAAGAAGGAGCGACCATGTCCGAAAAAGTCATGCTCGTGGACGACGAGGACGCCATCCGCGAAATCCTCGGGCTCTCCATCGCCGACCTGGGCTACGAGGTCCACACCGCCGCCAACGGCCCCGAGGCCCTTGAGGCCCTGGACGTGTTCCGGCCCGCCATCGTGCTCACCGACATCAAGATGCCCGGCATGGACGGCATCGAGCTCCTCGGGCGCATCAAGGCCCACAACCCGGACATAGAGGTGATCATGATCTCCGGGCACGGAGACATGGACCTCGTGGTCCAGAGTCTCCAGCGCGAGGCCCTGGACTTCATCACCAAGCCCATCCGCGACGAACTGCTCATCAGCGCCCTCAAGCGCGCGGCCGAAAAGATCGCCATGCGCCGCCAGCTGCGCGAGCACACCCAGAACCTGGAACGCATCGTCAAGGAGAAGTCCGCCAAGCTCGTGGAAATGGAACGCCAGCTGGCCGTGGGCCAGGTGGTGGAGGGCCTCTCCTCGGCCATGCGCTGCCTGGCCGAGACCTGCGACGAGGGCATGGGCTACTTCAACGAGCTGCCCTGCTTCATCTCCATCCACAACCGCTACCTGGAAGTGGTGGCCGTCAACCAGCTCTACGGCGAGCGCCTGGGCATGATGGTGGGCAAGAATTCCTGGGAGGTCTACTCGGGGCGCCACGGCAGCGGCAACGCCTGCCCCGTGGCCAAGACCATCGAGGAGGGCAAGGGCCAGCGCAGCCGCGAGACCCTGGTGGACGCCCAGGGCAACGACGTGCCCGTGATCGTGCACACCGCACCCATCCTGAACAAGGACGGCGTGGTGGAACTGGTGATCGAGATGAGCGTGGACGTCACCGAGGTGGAGCGCCTCCAGGAAGAGCTGCGCGCCGCCCGCGAGAAGTACATGCGCCTCTTCGACGCCGTGCCCTGCACCATCGAGGTGGTGGACCGCGAGCACAACATCGTGGAGGCCAACCGCCGCTTCCGGCAGGACTTCGGCGAGGGACGCGGCGGCAAATGCTTCGAGCTCTTCAAACACCGCGAGGACCCCTGCCAGGAGTGCCCCATCACCCTCACCTTCGAGGACGGCCAGTCCCACCAGTGGGAAACCGCCGTGACCACCCGCGACGGCCAGCAGCGCATCGTGCTCATCCAGACGGCCCCCGTGCACGGCGAATCCGGCGAGATCGAGCAGGTGATGGAAATCTCCACCGACATCACGCAGATCCGGCAACTCCAGGACCACCTCACCTCCCTGGGCCTGATGCTCGGGTCCATGTCCCACGGCGTGAAGGGCCTGCTCACCTCCCTGGACGGCGGCGTCTACAAGGTGGACGCCGGCCTGCGCAAGGACGACCCCGAGCGCCTGCGCCAGGGCTGGGCCATCGTCAAGGACAAGATCGGACGCATCCGCAAGATGGTGCTGGACATCCTCTACTACGCCAAGTCCCGCGAGAGCGAGTTCCAGGCCGTGGACCTGGCCGCCTTCGCCGGAGACCTGGCCGCCATCATCGAGCCCAAGGCCTCCCAGAAGGGCGTGGGCTTCCTCCTGGAGGCCGCCCCCGGCCTGGGCGAAGGGGACCTGGACGAGACCGCCATGTCCGCCGCGCTGGTGAACTTCCTGGAAAACGCCGTGGACGCCTGCACCGAGGACGACGCCAAACCCCACCACGAGGTGGTCCTGGCCGTGAGCGCCCACGAGGGAAAGATCCGCTTCGAGATCCGCGACGACGGCATGGGCATGGACCAGGAGACCCGCGAGAAGATGTTCAGCCTGTTCTTCTCCTCCAAGGGATCGCGCGGCACCGGCCTGGGGCTCTTCATCTCCAACCAGGTGGTGGAGCGCCACGGCGGGACCATCGCCGTGGACTCCGAATTCGGGCGGGGCACCTCCATCGTGGTGACCATCCCGCGCCGCCAGGACGGGTAGCCCGGAATGCTGCGCATGGCGAGCCTGCTGGACACCCTCCGCGGCAGGCTGATCTACAAGATCAGCATTCCCGTGGCGTTCATCCTGTTCGCCAGCATCTTCCTGTGGTCGTTCTATCACCTGAAGTATCAACGCAACTCCACCATCGAGAGCCTGACCACAGGGGCCGAGCGCGTCTCCAACACCATCAAGCTCGGCCTGCACTACGCCATGATGCTCAACTCCCGGGACGACATCCAGGCCATCGTGAACAACCTCTCCAAGCTCCAGGAGATCCGGGGCGTGCGCATCATCAACAAGCGCGGCGAGGTGATGTTCACGAGCAACCCCGGGCAGGCCCATTCCGTGCTCCCCCAGCGCGACGTGCTCTGCCAGACCTGCCACGCCTACCGCCCTCCCCTGCTCGCGCCCTCCCAGGGAGACGCCATCTACAAGGACTCCGAGGAGAACGGCGAGCGCGTGCTGCGCCTGGTGAGCCCCATCCAGAACGAGCCCGGCTGCTCCAACAACGCCGCCTGCCACGACCACCGACCCGAGGAAAAAATCCTGGGCGTGCTGGACCTGGGCTTCTCCCTGGCCGAGGCCGACACCCTCATGCACGAAAGCCGCCAGCACACCTTCTACCTGGCCTTCATCCAGTTCGTGGTCACTTTCGTCACGCTCTCGCTGCTCTTTTTCGTGCTCATCAAGCGGCCCATCAACAACATCATCCGTGACGCGCGCCAGCTCTCCACCGGCAGGAGCATCCGACGGCGCGAACACTCGTCCGACGAAATCGGCCAACTGGCGCAGGCCATCTTCGGCATGGGTGAGGAACTCATCTCCAAGAACAACCAGATATCACTTCAGAAAAATCTCTACCAGGACCTCTTCGAGGGCGTGCCCTGCATCATCACCGTGCAGGACCGCGACTTCCGCCTCCTGCGCTTCAACAAGGCCTTCGAGGACCGCTTCCAGGCCCGCATCGGCGAATTCTGCTACAAGGCCTACAAGAACCGCGACTCCAAGTGTCCGGATTGCCCCGTGGAAAAGACCTTCGTCACAGGGCTCTTCCACACCACCGAAGAGTCCGGCTGCTACCGGGACGGCTCCAAGGCCCACTGGATCGTCAACACCGCGCCCATTTACGACTCCGAGGGCAACCTCGTGGCCGCCATGGAGATGTGCCTGGACATCACCGAACGCAAGGAACTCGAAAGCGAGGTGAAACGCTCGGAAAAGAAGTACGTGGACATCTTCAACAACATCCCCAGCGCCGTCTTCGTGCTGGACCAGGCGGACTTCTTCATCCGCGACTGCAACAGAAGCGCCGTGCACATCTACGGATGGGACAAGTCCGAACTGACCAGCATGAGCTTCCTGGACCTCTTCGCCGCCGTGGAGAAGCAGGCCCTCATCAAGGCCATGAAGAAGGGACAGGACATCGACCAGGCCAAGCACATCACCAAGACCGGACGCGAATTCTTCGTCTCCGTGCGCACCACGCATTCGGAGTTCAACAAGCGCAAGGTCTACCTGGTGGCCGTTTCAGACATCTCCAAACGCCTGGAGACCGAGCAGCAGCTCATCCAGGCCAGCAAGATGGCGACCCTGGGCGAGATGGCCACGGGCGTAGCCCACGAAATCAACCAGCCCCTGGCCGTCATCCAGACCAGCGTGGACCTCATCAAGCGCAGCCTGAACCGGGGCAGCCTGCCCGACGAGGCCCTGCTCAAGCGCGTCACCGAACTGGTGGTGGCCCAGGTGGAGCGGGCCACCAAGATCATCGGCCACATGCGCGAGTTCGGCCGCAAGTCCGACGCGCACCTGGACGAGGTGGACTTGAACACCGTGCTCAGGCGCTCCTTCGACTTCTTCAGCCAGCAACTGGCGCTGCGCACCATCGACGTGGCCTGGGAACTCGACGACAAGCTCCCCGCCGTGGCCTGCGAGCCCAACCGCATGGAGCAGGTGTTCATCAACTTCCTCATCAACGCGCGCGACGCCATCGAGGACCGCGCCGCCAGGGAGGGGCGAGAGAGCCCGCGCCGCATCACCCTGAAGACCATGTACAACCAGGACTACGTGACCGTGCGCATCTCCGACACGGGCACCGGCGTGCCCGAGGCGCTCTACACGCGCATCTTCGAGCCCTTCTTCACCACCAAGCAGGTGGGCAAGGGCACGGGCCTGGGGCTATCCATCAGCTACGGCATCGTGAAGGAATACGGCGGCGCCATCAACGTTGTGAACAACGAGGACGGCGGCGCGAGCTTCTTCATCCGCCTTCCCGTGGCGGGCGACAGGGCCGGCGGCGGCGAATAGCCTGCCTACGCCGCGTCGACCGTTCCAAGGCCGGTTCGTTCGCGCCCCCGCCAGACCGCGCGCGCTTTTCCCACATGCAAAACGGGCCGGTCATGCCCCACGCGCCCGTCCCCCGGCAGCCTGCCGCATCCTGTGTACAGTGTCACTGCTGTTTTGACTGAATCCGGAAACTGTCAAGTATATACTTATATATATCTTTTTGCTTGCCTCTCTTTGGCTCAAGCTATACGCTGCACGCGATTGACGATTCGCAGGAGGCTTTGATGATCACTCACCGGGATGTAACGTGCCTGAACAAACTGGCCCCCCTGGCCCAGCTTCTGGAAATGCTCGGAGGGCTCGAACAGCCCGCCGTGCGCACCCCGGAGGTCTTCCTGACCATGTCGCGCGATGTCTGGCGCGTCTACTGGTTCCTGAGCGAGCGCCTGGGCGACGAGCTCCTGGCCCACTCCGGCGCGCCCTGCGACGACGCCTACTTCGCCGCCCTCGAACGCCGCGTGGAACGAGCCCTGGAGCGCGATCACTCCTGCCTCCCCGGCGAGCATTGCCGCCGCCGCGACTGACCAATGCACATATCCAGCAACGACTAATCTACGGGATAACCGCTCGCCCATGCGATGGAACGGCGCGCGCCCGGCCCTGCCGGACGCCGCGCCGCCCCGAAGGAGCACGTCTCCCACGGCCTTGCGCCTTGCCTCTTGATCCCGATTGTTTTAGTCGGCAGAAAACGTCGGATTGGGGTCACCCGGTCCGCGCCACATCATCCGATGACGCACCCCCTGCAGACCTTCCCGCTCCATCAAGGCCTGGACCCGCTCTACGGCGCGTTTCCCATGGCCGTGCTCGTGGCCGGGACGGACCAGGGCGTGCTCTACGCCAACCGCGAGTTCTTCTCACTCACGGAATGCCGCCCCTCGGACCTGGCG
Source organism: Fundidesulfovibrio sp. (assembly GCF_058402725.1). Taxonomy (NCBI): domain Bacteria; kingdom Pseudomonadati; phylum Thermodesulfobacteriota; class Desulfovibrionia; order Desulfovibrionales; family Desulfovibrionaceae; genus Fundidesulfovibrio; species Fundidesulfovibrio sp. The sequence goes on from NZ_JBZVFJ010000020.1 coordinate 20,737, forward strand.
CTCATGAACTTCCAGGACGTGCTCTCGGTGTTCTGCCTGGGCGTCTGCGAGGACCTGGATCAGCTCCTGGGCCGCCCCGGCTTCTGGCACGACATGGACAAGCCCATCGCCATGGCCGACGGCAGCCTGGCCTGGACGCGCGTGCGGGTGGACCCCCTGCTGGTCGAAGGGAGGGCCTGCCACCGCCTGCTGGTGGACAACGTGACCCGCTACAAGGTGGCCATCGAAGGGCTGCTCAACCGCAAGAACCTCTACCAGTCCATCGTGGAGACCCGGCCGGACCTCATCTGCTGCTTCCTGCCCGACTGGAGCCTCACCTACGCCAACCAGGCGGCCGCCCGCCACTTCGGCCTGGAGCGCCAGGAGGCCGTGGGCGCGGACTTCCTGGAACTCATCGAGCCCGACGCCCGCGAACGCTTCGGCCGCGCCGTGGTCTCCATCACCAGCGACAACCCCATCGCCGAACTGGAGTACCAGTCGGCCCAGCCCCCCCAGGACGGACCGCCCCGCTTCCTGCGCTGGATCATCCAGGGCTTCTTCTACAAGACCGGCCACATCAAGGACTACCAGGCCACAGGCCTGGACGTGACGGGGCAGAAGGTCACGGAATCGCAGTTCATGCACGCCGACCGCCTGGTCTCCCTGGGCACCCTGGTCTCCGAGGTGGCCCACGAGATCAGCAACCCCAACAACTTCATCATGCTCAACGCCCCGCTGGCGCTGGAGCTCTGGCACGGCGTGGTCCCGGCCCTGGAGCGCCAGGGCCGGGAACCCGGCGAACTGCCCCTGGAGGCCCTGACCCGGGACGTGCCGCAACTCCTGCAGGGCATCATCGAGGGCTCCGAGCGCATCCGGGACTTCGTGCGCCAGCTCAAGGACTACGCCCGCAAGGACATCGAGGGCGGCTACGAGATCCTTTCGGTCAACGACGTGGTGCAGTCGGCGGTGCTGCTCATGAGCAAGACCATCGGCATGCACACCAGCCGCCTGGCCGTGCGCTACGGCTCGGGCCTGCCCCTGGTGCGCGGGCGCAGGCAGCGTCTGGAGCAGATCGTGGTGAACCTCGTGCAGAACGCCTGCCACGCCCTCACCGGCCCGCACCAGGGCATCGAGATCGAGACCCTGCGCCAGGACGACACCGGCGACGTAATCATCGAGGTGCGCGACGAGGGCGTGGGCATCCGTCCCGAGGACCTGCCCATGGTCACCGAGCCCTTCTTCTCCACCAAGCGCGACCAGGGCGGCACGGGCCTGGGCCTCTCCATCTCGCTCTCCATCGCCCGCGAGCACGGCGGACGCCTGGAGATCGCCTCGCAGCCCGGCAAGGGGACCACGGCCGGCGTGGCCCTGCCCCCGGCCGCCGGAGAGAGCTGATCCGTGAGCGCCCTGCCCGTCCCCCCGCTTCCCATCCTCCTCGTGGACGACGAGGAGCAGGCCCTGCGCAGCTACGACCTCAACCTGCGCTATTCCGGGCTCACCAACACCATCCGCTGCGCCGACCCCCGCCAGGTGCGCTCCATCCTGGCCCGCCAGGAGGTCTCCCTGGTGATGCTCGACCTGGGCATGCCCCAGATGAAGGGCGAGGACGTGCTGGAGTTCATCAAGAAGGACTACCCGCACATCCCGGTGATCATCGTCACGGGCTACGACGAGGTGGAGACGGCCGTGCGCTGCATGCGCGCGGGCTCCGTGAACTACCTGGTGAAGCCCGTGGACCGCGCCCACCTGCTCTCGGCGGTGCGCCACGCCCTGGACTCCGGCCAGGAGGCCAGGGGGCGCGCGCCGCGCCAGGCCGAGAGCGCCCCCGGAGCCCCCGGCGGCGAGGACAGCCCCCTCTCGCGCATCGTCACGGTCAACGCCCGCATGAAAGGGCTTTTGGCCTACCTGGAGGCCGTGGCCGGGTCCGACGAGCCGGTGCTGGTGACGGGCGAGACGGGCGTGGGCAAGGAGATGGTGGCCCGGGTGATCCATGCGGCCAGCGGCCACGCGGGCAAGTTCGTGGGCGTGAACGTGGCCGGGCTCGACGACGCCATGTTCTCCGACACTCTCTTCGGCCACAAGAAGGGGGCCTTCACCGGGGCCAGCGTGGGCCGCCGGGGCCTCATCGAGGAGGCAGCCGGGGGCACGCTCTTCCTGGACGAGATCGGAGATCTGGAGAAGGCCTCGCAGCTCAAGCTTTTGCGACTGCTCCAGGAGCGCGAATACTACCCGCTGGGCTCGGACACGCTCAAGGCCATGGAGGCCCGGGTGGTGGTGGCCACCAACCAGCCCCTGGAGCGGCTCATCGACGAGGGGCGCTTCCGCAGCGACCTGTTCTTCCGCCTGCGCACCCACCGGGTGAGCGTGCCCCCCCTGCGCGAGCGTCTGGACGATCTGGAACCCCTGTGCGCCCATTTCCTCGCCAAGGCCGCCCAGCGTCTGGGCAAGCCCGCCCCCGCCGCGCCGGACGGGCTGACGGAGCTCCTGCGCGCCCATCCCTTCCCGGGCAACGTGCGCGAACTGGAGGCCATGGTCTTCAACGCCGTGGCTCTGTGCGAGGCGGATCAGGCCTCCCTGGAGCCCTTCCAGGCCTGGGTGGGCCAGGCCAGGCCCCAGGCCGGACAGGGAATTTTCCCGAGTGTGATCGAGGCGGGCGCCCCGGAGCCCGAAAGCGCCGGAACGAACGGATCGGGGCCGCGAGCCGCCGAACCGGGCGAACCCGTGCCCACCCTCAAGCAGGCCGAGGAGCGCCTGATCCGCGAAGCACTGGAGCGCGCGGGCGGCAGCCAGAGCCGCGCCGCCAGGATGCTCGGCATCACGCGCCAGGCCCTCAACCGCCGTCTGCTCCTCCAGAAGCGCAAGAACAAGGAATCCTAGCAGCCTGCTGAAAAATCCTCGCTGGCTGCGTTGCAGGGAAAAAGCCAAACCCTCCCGTATGAGAAATACGCTTCGGGCTTGGCTTTTTCCCAGCGCCTTGCCAGCGAGTTTTTTGAACAGGCTGCAAGAATCGACTTTTTCAACTGCTAGCCGGGGAACCGGCCGTAGGCGTCAGGACCGTGGCCGTTCGCGGCGTGCGTCCGGGGCGGCACTGGCTCGCCGTGCGTCTGTCCCGGCCTGAACGTTTCGGGGCGGGACGCGTCCAGCGCTCCACCTGCCTGGCCCGGCCCCCTGCCGCAGCGTGCGCGCCGGACCGTCTCAGCGGCCCGCGCCGAATGCCGGATCGTAGGCGAAGAAACGCGGCCCGCCCTCTTGCTGGCCGGGCGGTTCGATGCTCCCTTCGCCCGGCCTGCCCGGGACCACCACATCCTCAGGGTCCTTCTGACCGGAGGAGAGTGCGACCCGGCTACCGCTGCGGTCGGCAGGATCGAAGGCGAAGAAGGTCCCCAGTCTCGCCGGATCGCGCGCGACAGTGCCGTCCTGCGGCACGGGCGCGGCGAGAAGCGCCGAAGCCAGGGCGTCCCCTCCGGGGGACTGGGCCTGGCAGTCGCCAGTCAAGGCGAACAGCAGGGCGGCCGTCAGCGCGATCGAGGTCGAGCGGAACATGGGGTCCCTCCTGGAGGACGCGTACTCTTCATCATGGCACAGCCTCCCCCCAGGAGCAAGGCCGTGGGCAGAGCCGTGGGCAGTCAACGACACCGCCCTCCATTCTCCCGGCGGCCGCAGCCGCTGAACGCGGGCGTCCGCTCTCAGTCCAGCCCGAAGAAGCGCCGGGCGTTCTCCCCGGCCAGCCGCCAGAGGTCGGCGGTCTCCAGGCCCTTGATGCGGGCCACGGCCTGGGCCGTGAAGACGTTGTAGGCAGGCTCGTTGGGGCGTCCCCGGTAGGGCTCTGGCGTCAGGAACGGCGCGTCGGACTCGAGGACCAGCCGGTCCAGCTCCAGGATGGACACGGCCCGGCGCAGGTCCTCGTTTTTCGCATAGGTCACGGGGCCGGGGATGGAAACCGTATAGCCCCGGTGGATCAGCTCCACGGCCAGGTCGGGTGCGCCGCCGAAGCAGTGCCAGAGCACCTGCTCGCCCTCCAGCCCCGAGTCGTCGAGCACGCGCAGTGTCTCGGCGGCGGCGTCGCGGCTGTGCACGGCCACGGGGCGTCCCAGCTCACGGGCCAGGGCCAGCTGCTCGCGGAAGAAGCGCTCCTGCACCTGGGGGGGCGTGTCCTTCCAGTAGAAGTCCAGGCCGATTTCGCCCACGGCCCGCAGGCGAGGCTCCCCGGCGAAGAGGTCCGCCATGTCGGCCACGTGGCGGATGTCGGCTTCTCCCGCGTCGTTGGGATGCACGCCCAGCAGGAAGAACACTTCCGGATAGGCCCCCAGCACGGGGGCGTTGGCCCGGTAGGCCTCCACGCCCAGGAACACGTTGCCCAGGCGGGCGATGCCCGCCCTCCGGGCGCGCTCCAGAAGGCCTGGCAGGGCCTCGGGGTCCAGACGCTTGTAGTCCAGGTGGGCGTGGGTCTCCACGCCGACGCACGGCAGGCCCAGGGATTCGGGCGCGGGTCTCTCTTTGTGCTTTGCCACGCCGGGCGGGTAGCGCACCGGCGGGGCGGGGGCAAGAAAAAACCGTTGCCTTGCGCGTCGGGGCCGCTACACTGCGCCCCCATGACCACCCCCGTGCTCGACCTCCTGCATGCCTTCGAACTGGCCAGCCCCTCCTCCCTGACCCTCGTCGCCGGCCTCTGCGCGGCCGCCCTGCTGCTCCAGGTTCTCCAGTCGCGCTTCGCGGGCAAGGGGGCCGCCGGTGCGCTCTCCCTGATCAAGTGGCTCGTGGTCCTGGCGGCGTTGCGCGTGCTGGAGGTGCAGGTGCTGCGCGACACCTGGGCCACCTTCGTGATGGTCCTCCACGGGGTGGTGATCTGGCTGGCCTTCCGGGCCTTCCTGCACGACCTCTACGCCGGGGTCTGGCTCGCGCGCATCCAGAAGCGGCCGCCCAACCGGATCCTCCTGAACCTGCTCTCCTTCGCCATGACGCTCTTCCTGGTGGGCTACGGCCTGCGCAGCGTCCTGGGCGTGGACGTAAGCTCCCTGCTCACCTCCTCGGCCATCCTCACGGCCGTGGTGGGCTTTTCCATGCAGGACACCATCGGCAGCCTCTTCTCGGGGCTGCTCATCCAGACGGAGAAGCCCTTCAAGATCGGCGACTGGATCAAGGTGGGCGAACTGGAAGGCCAGGTCACCGAGGTCACGTGGCGCTACACCAAGCTGACCACCTTCTCGGGAAACCAGGTGCTCCTGCCCAACAACGCCGTGGCCAAGGAACGCGTGGTCAACTTCACCGAGCCCTTCCCGGAGGTGAGCCTGGTTGTGCCCGTGCCCGCGCCCCTGGCCGCCCCGCCCGTGCGCGTGAAGAGCGCCCTTGAGGATGTGCTGCGCAAGGCCCCCCTGGTCTCGAAGAACCGCGCGCCCCGCGTGCGCCTGGCCGAGATCACCCTGGACCACGCCCTCTACCGCCTGGTCTTCTACGTGGACGACTACGAGGACATCTACGCCGCGCGCAGCGAGGTGCTCTCGGCCGTGTGGTATGAATTCCACAAACAGGGCATCGAGTTCCCCATGGCCCGCCGCAGGCTCGTGAGCGGGCCGCGCAAGACGCCCCCGAGGCACGCCGACCTCACGGCGCTCCTGAGCGGCGTGGGGCTCCTGGAGGGCATGCGCGAGGAGGAACTGGAACTCATCGTGCAGTGCGCGGCCGTTCGTACTTACCCGCCCGGGGCCTCCATCGTGTCGCAGGGTCAGGGCGGGACCACCATGTTCCTCATCGCCGAGGGCGAGGTGGCCGTGGCGCGCGACGGCCGGGAGCTGACCCGGCTGGGACAGGGCGACCTGTTCGGCGAGATGGCCCTGCTCACGGGCGAGCCCCGCCAGGCCGACGTGACCGCCGCGACCCCCGTGCGCTGCCTGGAGCTGGACCGCGAAGCCTTCCGGGGCGTGATGGACAAGAACCCCCATCTGGTGGCCAACGTCACCCGCGTCTTCCAGGAGCGCGAGGCCAAGATGCGCCAGGCCCCCAGGCCCGACGACGAGACCTCGGCCCAGGGGCTCTTCGACTGCTTCCGGCGCATCTTCTGGTAGTCGGCGACAAGGTGCGAATACGCCCAGCCGGGCTGCCCCCTCCCGGAAATCGATGCCGTCATGCCGCCTTCGGCTGGGGCCTTTGGAGCGAAGGATCAGAGAACGGACACTCGGCACGGTGAACGTGAATCCACACGCCCGGTCGGCATGCGCTCCAGCCGCCTACAGCAGTTCCAGGAAGGCCTCGATCCTGGTCCGGAGCTGCTCGGTGTCGGCCTCGGAATAGTCCGTTTCGATGTGCAGCGTCTGCAATCCATGCTTTTGCAGCATGTGCCCCTGCACCACGGGGGATTCCACATTGTAGGTGTGGCAGCACTGCCATGTGAGGTCGACCACGCCTTCGGGCCGGAACTCATCCGTCAGCCGGTCGAGCAGGGCGAGCCTGCCCGCATTGGGCGTCATGACGGAGCAGGGGATGCGCAGGGTGCGCCGCGCAAGCGCTTCCAAGGGGTCCCCCGTTTCGTCCACCAGGAGGTCGAAGCTCTTGACGCCCGAGCAATTCTCGGCGGCCACCACCACGGCCCCGCTCTCCTCCAGCAGCCGCACCACCTTCTCCGAGCCGCGTCCCACCGGGCAGCCGGTCAGGAGGATCCGCCTGGACCCAGGCGACACGCCGTACTGCCCCGCCTTGGCCATGCCCTCCAGTTCCGCCGCCAGATCGCGCAGGATGGCGGCGTAGGCGCGCGGGTCCGCGATGTAGCTCTTGGCCTCGCAGACGGCCATCATGTCCAGCCCGCTCAGGGGGGAGCATGTGCCGGAGGAGAGCCTGAGCACGCGCGCCAGCAGACGGCGCACGTCATTGTGGATGCGGATTTCCTCGCGCAGGGCGTCCTCGGTGATGCGGTTGCCGGTCTGGGACTCCAGAAATTCCTTGAAACGGCGGACCTCCTGCGTCCAGTACTCCTCCTGGACCGCCCCTGTCGCAAAGGGAAGATGCATGATGTGCATGGGTTTCACCGCGCCCAGGAATTCATACATCTTCTTCTTTCCGTCGCAGGTGGTTTCACCCACCAGAAGGTCTGTGGCCGCGAAGTAGGGGCAGGTCCCTGTGATCGCGTAGCCGTAGCTGGACTTGATCAGGGGGCAGAGGTTGGCCGGGAGCGTCTTTTCCGCCGCCGGGATCGGGGCCTGTTTCTTGCCGCAGAGCCCCACGGGCAGCGCACCTGCGGCGCGGACCAGCTCCCGGGGCGCATAGGTGCAGTAGATGCCGACCACCAGGGCTCCGGCATCCTTCAGCGGTTCGATGTCCGCCAGAAAACGGTCCGCCAACCCGTCGAAGCGCTCCAGGCTTGCTGCTCTCACACTGCCTCCAGGCTTGTTTGCTTGCTCAAAAGGGCTTTTCCGTGCAGGGCCGCGCCGAGCGCTCCCACGAGGTCGGGGTCCCGGGGGATGAGGGGCGACACGCCAAGGCCCTCCTCCAGCAGCCGGACGATGCAGGGATTGCGGGCCACGCCGCCCGTGAAGACCAGAGGCGGCTCGCACCCGATGCGACCGATCATGGCCTGGACCCGCCCGGCGATGGCCAGATGCAACCCCATGGCGATGTTCTCGGCGCGCTCCCCCAGGGCCATGAGCGTGGTGGCCTCGGTTTCGGCGAACACCGTGCACATGGAACTGATGGCGATCCGCTTGTCCGCCCCCAGGGCGAAACCTCCGAACCGGTCGAGCGGCGTCTGCAACGCCGTGGCCATGAACTCCAGGAATTTTCCCGTTCCGGCGGCGCAGCGGTCGTTCATCTCGAACCGGGCCACCTTGCCGCCCGGGGTCATGGCGATGACCTTGGTGTCCTGGCCGCCGATGTCGAGCACCGTGCGCGCGGCGGGGAACAACGCCCGCGCGCCCAGGGCGTGCGCCTGGATCTCCGTGGTGTCCAGCACTCGCCCGAAGTGTCCAAGGGCACCGAACTCCTTCAGGAAAAGCTTGCGCCCGTACCCGGTGGCCACCGCGAGACAGCCGCTCACGCCATCGAGGACGGCGCGACACTGTTTCAGCACGTCGTATGTGGTGGGCACGGTCAGCGAGTGTTCGACACCCTCCTCGCCCAACGCGACGAGCCCGATGGTGCGCGAACCGATGTCGATCCCGTAGACTCTTGAACTCATGGCCATGTTCCGTTTCGGGCTGGAGCGTCGCCGCTCGATTTTTGGATGCGGGGCCGCAGCCGGCCCCGCATTGTCCCTTCCGGCCGCTCAGCGTGTCGGCAGGAAGGAATAGTCCACCACGTTGCCCACCGGGACCATCTCGTCGATGAGCTTGAAGTCCCGCATGAGGCCCAATTGTTTCTCCAACTGGCTGTCCGGGACACGGCCGTTCCCGGAGAAGTCTCGCAGGGCCGAGGCGAAGGCCACCTCGCGCTCCACCTTCACGTACTTGGGAATGAACTCGCGCGCCTGGGCCTCGTCTGTGCGCATGAACTCGAAGGACCGAACCAGCCCGCGCAGGAAGGCCCGTACCTGCTCGGGCTTCTCCGAGAGCGTTTTCTCGGGGAAAAAGACGCCGGAAAACACGAAACCGGGAATCACGTCGTTGAACGACGCCACAAGGCGGCTGACGCCATGCATCTCCAGCATGGCAGTGACAGGGTCTCAAGTGATGACGAAATCCACCGCCCCCGCCTTGAGGGCCGCTTCGAACTTCATGGGCTCGTCCAGTTTCATGCCCGCGACCTGCTCGATGTCGGCCTGGGTCAGGCCGAACTGGCGCAGCCCCTCGCCCAGCATGAGCTTCGTGGTGATGGACCCGGCCGAGGCCACGCGCCTGCCCTTGAGGTCCCCCAGGTTCTTCACCGGCGAGTCGACGGGCACGTGCAGGCCGCACTTGGTGCCCTTGTGGGCCTGGCCGAACCAGGAGACCACCCGGATGGGAAGCCCCTGCTTCACGGCATGGAACGAGGCGGGCACGTCGATGTTGCCGCCGTCGATGTCCCCGCGCATGGCCGCGGCCATGATGTTGGTCTCGCCCTTGAGCTCCACCAGCTCCACCCGGACGCCTTCCGCCTCGAAGAACCCTTTCTCCACCCCCACATAGAAGGGCAGGTCGTCGATGAACTTGCCGTAAGAGAGGCGGATCACCGGCAAATCCGCCGCCTGACCCGCGCAGGTCAGCAGCAGAACCAGCAACACCGCCATTCCCGAAACCCTCCGCATGCGACATCACCTCCAGGTTTAGGAGCGCCCGCCCTCCAGCGAGGCGCGTTTGTGCCAGGACAGGGCGACGGCCTCCAGGGACTTGGCCGCCCGGTCCAGGCTGTAGCCGATGACCGATATGATCACGATGCCCGCGAACATCTTGTCCGTGGCGAAAACCCGCTGCGAATCGATGACCAGGTACCCCAGGCCGGAGTCTGACGAGAGCATCTCCACACCGACGATGGAGAGCATGGCCATGCCGATGGAAATGCGAAGCCCGGTGCAGATGGTGGGCATGGCGGCCGGGATGAGCACGTGCCGCCAAAGGAACCACCCCTTGGCCCCGAAGGAGCGCGCGGCCAGGATGAGCTTGCCGTCCACCCCCTTGATGCCCGCGATGGTGTTGAGCGCGATGGGGAAAAAGCAGGACTTGAAGATCAGCAGCACCTTGGAGGTCTCCCCGATGCCGAACCAGACGATGAGCACCGGCACCAGCGCGAACGTCGAGATGGGCCGGATGTACTCTATCAGCGGGTCCAGCAGGTCCTCCAGGACGCGGGAGGCCGCGATGGCCAGCCCCAGGGCCAATCCGGCCACGGTGGCCAGGGCGAAGCCCAGCGTGGCCCTCCCCAGGCTGATGCCGATCTGTCCCAGGAGGTTCTCGTGGGTGAACAGCTTGACGAGCGCCTGGAAGATTTTCAGGGGCGGCGGAAAGAAGAAGGGGTCCACGAGCTTCTGGGAGGCGACGATCTGCCAAAACACCAGCAAGGCCAGCGGCATGGCGAGACGCCGGAGAGTCGGGTTCATAGACGTGTCCCGTATAATTTCAGGGTTGCGCGTCGCCCTGGCGCAACGCCGCGCGCAGCTGGCGCTCCAGGGCCTTGAAACGGTCGCTGGTGAGCATGTCCGGGGTGCGCGGCCTGGGCAGGTCGATGATCAGCTCCGCGAGCACCCGCGCGGGGCGGGGGCTCATCACCAGCGCCCGGTCGCCCACCAGCACGGCCTCGGGGACCGAATGGGTGACGAAGAGCACGGTCAGCCCCGTGGCGTCGCGCAGGCGCAGGAGTTCGATCTGCATGGCCTCGCGGGTCATGGCGTCCAACGCGCCGAAGGGTTCGTCCATGAGCAGAAGCGCAGGCTCCACGGCCAGCGCCCGCGCGATGCCCACACGCTGGCGCATGCCGCCGGAGAGCTCGAAAGGGTGGCGTCTGGCGGAATCTTCCAGGCCGACCAGCCGCAGCAGCTCCATGGCCCGTTCCCTGCCCCGCGCCAGCCCCATGCCGTGGACCTGCAGCCCGAAGGCGACGTTGTCCAACACCGTCCGCCAGGGAAAAAGCAGGAAATCCTGGAAGACCATGGCCGTGGCCGAAGCCCCGGGGGGAACGCCCTCCACGGAAACGCTGCCCTCGTCCAGGGTCTCCAGCCCGGCGCATGCCAGCAGCAAGGTCGACTTGCCGCACCCGCTAGGCCCGAGGATGGTGACGATCTCCCCCTTGAACGCCGAGAGGCTTACTCCGTCCAGCACCGGCTCGCGCCGCCCGGAGGGGAGGACGAACGCCTTCCGGGCGTTGACTGCGTTGAATACCGGCACACTGCTCATCATGGATTCTCTAGCGCCGCATGAAACCGGCTGCTGTGTCCTTTGCGTCCATAACCACCGATTTCCGCCGATGAATGGCCCTCCAGATACTCAGAAACCATCCGCCAGAACAAATCGATTATGATTCCATGTAGATATAGGCATCATCACGCAGGCCGATACCATACCTGTCCGGAAGCCATACGCTCATACCATCCGCCGCAACATTGGTGAGGCGGACATCAAATCGTCCATGCCACATTCATCAGCCTGCCTGATTCGCGTTCTTCTATGCACAACCTGCGAGGATGAGCTGACGGATGAACAGGCTGCCGCCCCTCTCCTCAGGCATGAAGGATCGACCACCGATCACGCCAAGCGACCAGCCATGCGGCTGCCTGTCGGAACCAACGTGCGCCGGTCAAGGCCGAAACCACCCGCAATATGCACCAAGCGCTATGCGCCAACCGCAACCCGTTGAGCATTGGCACTGCTGCCGCTTTCAAGTAAACACCTTAGCCCATGAGCAATCACCTCAAGCAGATCGCCAAGGACGCCTCGGTTGTGGGGGGGGCCACGCTCCTCTCGCGCGTGCTGGGCTTCTTCCGGGACGTGGTGGTGGCCTTCGTGCTGGGCGCGGGACCCGCCGCAGACGCCTTCTACGTGGCCTACCGCCTGCCCAACACCCTGCGCCGCCTCTTCGCCGAAGGCTCCATGACCATGGCCTTCGTGCCCGTGTTTTCGGACCTGCGCGAAAAACAAGGCGACGAAGCCGCTTTCGCCATGACCCGCTCGGCCCTGGTCTGGCTCCTGGCCGTGCTGGGGGTCGTCACGGCCCTGGCCATGGCCTTCGCCCGGCCCATCACCTACCTGGTGGCGCCGGGCTTCGCCGACGATCCGGCCCTGATGGAACTCACCGCCGGGCTCGTGCGCATCGTCTTCCCCTACATCATCCAGATCTCCGTCGTGGCCCTGTGCATGGGCGCGCTCAACGCCATGGGCCACTTCCTGGCCCCGGCCCTGGCAACCAGCGAATTGAACACCGTGATCATCCTGGGCTGCGGAGTGGCCTGGCTCTTCGGCCTGGACGTGCCCCAGGCCCTGGCCTGGTCCGTGCTTGCGGGCGGCATGGGCCAGATGCTCATGCAGCAGCCAGCCCTCAAGCGCTTCGGCTTCTCCTGGATCGGCCCCTGGCGACTCCTGGACCCGGGAGTGGTGCGCATGGGCAGGCTCATGCTGCCCACGGTGTTCGGCGCGGCCATCTACCAGCTCAACATCCTGGTGGGAACGCTGTTGGCATCGTTCCTGGCGGCTGGGTCCATCTCGGCCCTGTACTACGCCGACAGGCTGGTGCAGTTCCCCCTGGGCGTCTTCGGTGTGGCCGTGGGCACCGTGGCCCTGCCCAGCCTGGCGCGCCTGGCCGCCGCAGGCGAGCACGGGGAGTTCAGGCGCACGCTCATGGCCTCGCTGCGCCTCACGCTCTTCATCTGCCTGCCAGCCACGGCGGGGCTGGCGGCTCTGGCCTGGCCCATGGTGGACGTGCTCTTCGGCCGGGGGGCCTTCACCCCCGAGGCCGCCGACGCCACGGCCCGCGCACTGGTGGCCTATGCCGCCGGGCTGCCCGCCTTCGCCTGCGTGCGCCCCCTGGTCTCGGCCTTCTACGCCCTGCACGACACCAGAACCCCCGTGCGCGCGGGCTTCTGGTCCATGCTGGCCAACGTTGCCCTGGGCGCCACGCTCATGTTCCCCCTGGGGCACGTGGGGCTGGCCCTGGCGACCTCGCTCTCGTCCTGGCTCAACGTGTGGCTTCTGGCCCGCGCCCTCACGGCCAAGGCCGGACCGTGGCTCGCCCCCGGACGCACCACCGCCGTGAGCGCCCTGCTGAGCCTCGCCGTGGGCCTGGCCGCCTGGCTCACCCCCGTGGGGCC
>NZ_JBZVFJ010000021.1:0-33380 GCF_058402725.1 Fundidesulfovibrio sp.
CCCTGGAGCCTTTCATGGAGGCCCTGGACCGCATCATCCGTTTCTACGACCGCCTCAAGGGCATGGGCCTGCGCATCGAATACCTCGACCTGGGCGGCGGCCTGGGCATCACCTACAACGAGGAGGAGCCCCCCCACCCGGCCGAGTTCGGCAAGGCCCTGGTGGGCGTGCTCAAGGACCACCCCATGACCCTCATCCTGGAGCCCGGCCGCGTGATCGCCGGCAACTCCGGCATCCTGCTCACCGAGGTGGTCTACACCAAGAAGACCCCCACCAAGGACTTCGTCATCGTGGACGCCGCCATGAACGACCTGGTGCGCCCTTCGCTCTACGGCTCCTACCACGCCATCAAGGAAGTGGCTCCCAAGGGACGCCCCGTGCTCAACGTGGACGTGGTGGGCCCCATCTGCGAATCCGGCGACTTCCTCGCCAAGGACCGCGACCTCCCCGCCGTGGAACAGGGCGAACTGCTGGCCGTGTTCTCGGCCGGAGCCTACGGCTTCACCATGTCCTCCAACTACAACTCCCGCACCCGCGCCGCCGAGGTGCTGGTGGACGGCGACTTGGCCACCCTGGTGCGCCGCCGCGAAACCTACGACGACCTGATCGCCCTGGAGAAGGACGCCCTGTAGGGCTGATCGGACCTCCTTCTTGCTCACGAAAGGCCGGCGTGCGGGACGACCCCGCGCGCCGGTTTCTTTTATCCTGATGATCCGGCCGGGGACGTCACGCCTCGGCCGTCCCCGACACCCACGAGGCCTGTGCTCCAGTCCATGCCGGGTCGCGGGCAGTCCCCGCAGCCGATCGGCACATGCCGTACGCCCTGTGCAGCCCTCCCGCTCAACTTGCGGCTACACTCGCTAGATATCGATTAATTGACAGAAATTGCGCGCATGATTGCCGAAATATTCGACAACATGGTACTTTCAGGCCCATCCGTCAAACGGGAGGGCCGCCATGGCCAGACAAGTCATCGTGCTCCACGGCTGGAGCGACAGCTTCAAATCCTTCAAACACCTGGCTTCGTTCCTGAATCGCAACGGATTCACGCCCCACGCCGTCCACCTGGGAGACTACATCTCCAAGGACGACGAGGTGCGCGTGGAAGACGTGAGCCGCCGCATGCGCGATGTCATCCGCCAGCGTCAGGATGATGGAACCATCGACGCGTCTTTCGACATGATCGTGCACTCCACCGGGGGACTCGTGGCCAGGCAGTGGATCGCCGACCTGGCGGACCTGGGGCTGCCCTGCCCCCTGAAGCGTCTGGTCATGCTCGCCCCGGCCAATTTCGGCTCCGCCCTTGCGGTCAAGGGCAAGAGCCTGATTGGGCGCATCTTCAAGGGGGCGGACAACTGGTTCCAGTCTGGCCAGGCCATGCTGGACGCCCTGGAGTTGGCCTCCCCCTATCAGTGGAAGCTGGCCCACCAGGACCTCTTCGTCCCGGCGGAACGGCCCGACGCCACCTCGCCCTACGGCGACGGCGGCGTGTGGCCCTTCGTGATCATCGGCAGCCATCCCTATTCCGATCTCCTGCGCAAGATCGTCAACGAGAACGGATCAGACGGCACCATCCGGGTCTGCGCCGCCAATCTCAACGCCAGGGGGATGACCATCGACTTCAGCTCCGACCCCGAAAACCCCGAAGTCACGCCCTGGACCCTTCGCAATCCCGACCTGAGCGCGCCCCTGGCCGTCCTGCCCGACAGGGACCACGGCTCCATCCACAGGCCCGACAAGGGCGATAGCCAACTGGGTGAACTGATCCTGCAGGCTCTACGCTGCGACAACGCCGCCAACTACATGAATATCAACCAGGAATGGAACGCCATCAGCGAGAAAACGGGAGCGATGGCCATGGACACAAACCTTGATGAGGACGACCAGGCCTTCTACCATCAATATTTCCAGGTTGTGGTCCGTGCCGTGGACGACCAAGGCAACGACATCAAGGACTTCTTCCTGGAGTTCGGCGGCCCCGAATACGACGACCGCCTCACCGGCATGTTCCACACGAAGGTGCTTGAAAAGAAACACTCCAATCAGGTCAACCCGGCATTTCGCTGCTTTTACGTGGACCGCAACGACCTCTTCGCACTCTACTACGACCAGATCAATGTCCCAGCCGACAAGGTGCTCACCCTCACCGTAAGCGCCGCTCCGCCCGGACCCAACATCACTTACCTGAACCAGCACGCCGGGCAGGGCCAGGGCCGCATCAAGGTGCACTGCGAGAATCTCAACGACCGCGACCAGTTGGATCAGTTCCGCCTGCGGCGCAACACGACGCACTTCCTCAAGCTCGTGATCCCGCGCACGCCCAAGGACGAGGTTTTCAAGCTCAAATTAGCGCCTTAAGGAGAAGGTGCACCGGCGACCAGGAGGATGCCCACCGGTCCCGCAATTCTTCGCGGGGGTCACCGGCGGCGACTGGAATAATGATGAAGATATTCGGCCGCCGAGCGGCGCGGGCCAAGCCAGCGCCGCACGGCGGCCGGTTCTTTTGATCGAGGGAGTACGCGGAGCTAGGCCGTGAACTCGAAAGTGGTCTCCACGCCCTCGTCCCAGCCGTCCCAGAGGAAGTCGTCCGCACGGCCGTCCGCGATCAGCCGGAAGGCGGAGCGGGCCTGTTCCTCGTAGAAGCGGCAGAAGGCCCCCTTCCGGTCCATGCCGCCGTTCATCTCGGCGGCCTCGGCCGGACAGGGGGAGCCGCAGAAGTGCCGCACGGCGCAGCGCGAACACTCTTCGATGTCCTCCACCTTGCGCCCGGTCACGGCCTTGAAGGGCGCGCTCTCCAGGATGTCGCCCAGGCTGTCGGCGAAGAGGTTGCCGCCCCGCCAGTCGGGCAGGCCGATGAACTCGCTGCAGGGGAACACGTCGCCGCCCGGCGCCAGGGCGAAGAAGCAGCGCCCGCCGCCGCAGGGCGAGATGTCGCACATGAGGCGGCGCGCCGTGGGGGCCAGGATCGAAAGCAGGATGTTGGCGAAGTTGCCCACAACGAGCTTGCGCCCGGTCTCCTTGTAGAGTTCGTGGGAGCGCTCCAGGGCCTTGACGAACCAGCGGGCCGCCACGTCCTCGTCGGGCTTGATCTCGCGCGCTCCGGGCAGGGTGCAGCGCACCATGTTCAAGAGGCAGGTGCTCACGCCGTACTTGTGGAAGAACTCCACCACCTTGGGCAGCGTGCGCACGTTGCCGTCGGTGACCGTGCAGATGACGCTGAAGGCCGGATAGCCCGCCAGCTTCTCCATGGCCCACAGCACCTTGCGCGAAACGCCCTCCCCGCCCCAGGTGACGCGGGCGCGGTCGGCCACGGCTGCGCTGGCCCCGTCCAGGGAGACGCCCACGCCCACCCCGCGCTCCGTGAGGAAGGCGATGGCCTCCTCGTCCAGAAGCGTGGCGTTGGTCTGGATGCCGAAGCGGAAGTTCTCCTGGTGGCGCTCGATGCCGGCGAACATGGCTTCCCTGTTGAGCAGGGGCTCCGCGCCGTGGAACACCACCTGGGGGCGCGTCCCCTCGGGGAGCGTGGCGTCGAAGTGGGCCTTGAGCCGGTCAAGGGCCTCCAGGAGGCGCTCCTTGGACATGTGCTCGCCGCCGGAACGCATCGCTGCCGGGATGTAGCAGTAGGCGCAGTTGAGGTTGCAGCGCTCGGTGGGGTTGAAATAGACCGCCGAGGGCGAGAGCCCGAAGCGCAGGCGGCGCATCTCCTCGGCGAAGCGGTCGGCCTGACCGGCGTAGGCCTTCAGGAACTTGCGGCTCGTGAGGGTCCGGCCCAGCTTCTCGGTGCGCACCAAGGCCCAGAAGGCCGTGTCGGGGTCCACCACCGCCATGTACTCGCGATGGCCGATGTCCACGGGCTGGAGCGCGGGGCCGGAGCCGGTGTTGAAGTGGCGGCCCCGCTCCGGGGCCGCCGCGTCGCGCTTGGTGGACATCGTTACTTCTTGGGGTCCATGAGGATGTAGTGGGAGAGCCCCGTGCCGTCGGCCTTGCAGGTCTTGCGGATGGCGATCACGTCCTTCTTGCCTTTGCCTTTCATGGTTCCTCCGGTGGTGGGGTTGCGGAAAAAGAAAAGGGTTCCGGCAGGAGCATCCTGCCGGAACCCTTTGCCTTCAGGTTCCGATGGGTTGGCGATTCGACAGGTCTTCTGGCTTCCGGATCCTGCGCGCGGGGGCGGCCTTCCCGGGGAAACCCCAGTGACCGGCTTTCGCCATGCCCTCGCGCGTCCCCGGTTACAGCGACGGGTTCGCCACGGATTCGCACCGTGTTCCGAGATGTCGTACGCAATCAGCGGCTTGATACCTTTTCGCGGCCCAAAGGTCAAACCCCGGGGCTGCCCCCCGCCGGATTTCCGAAGTCCGTCGACGTGCGCTCCTGCCGGGCCTCGGGGCTACTTCCTGCCATACTCCTGGAGCACGGCGTTGTGGCCGTGGGTGTCGGTGATACGCACGAAGTAGGCCGCTTCCGGGGCGTACCAGAGGGTGTAGGTTCCGCTCCAGCCGGTGGTGTTCCTCTTCTGCACCTTGATGCGGAAGGTCTTGAAGGTCCCGGCCGGGGTGGTGACCTCCTCGGAGGCCTCCACGGTGACTGTGTTGGTGTAGCTGGCGCTGCCCTTGGCCGTGCTGGCGCTCTGGGTAAAGGTCCGCGTCTGGCCCACGGCCAGGGGGAAGAAGACGTAGGCGTCGGTTCCCGAGTCCACGGAGTAGGCCAGCAGCGAACCGTTGGAACTCTTGACGGAGAGATCGCGCCCGAGCACGGCCTTGCGGGCCTGGTCGCCGTCTCCGGTCAGGACGATCTCGTCGCCCACGGATCGCACTTCCATGCGTTCGGCCAGGGCGTAGGGGCTTCTGGTCTTGGAGGAGAAGCGCCACCAGTCGCCGGGTTTCCACTGGGGGGCCTGGGCGGCGGGGAGCGGGGCCACTTCGGCGTGGCGCGAGGCGCAACCAGCCAGGGACAGGGCCAGAACCAGGAGCAGCAGACCCCGGAGAGATCGGGTGGCCGGGCCGTTAGTCGTCATCGGAGGACTTCCTTTCCTTGGCCAGTTCCTCGGCGCTCATGCTCCACCAGGGCATCCCGTCCTTGGTGCGGCGCACCTTGAGCTGGAGCTTCTCGTCCTTTTTCACCTTGGAGGCCAGCACCACCTCCTTGCCGCCGATGGTGGCCCAAACGCCCGTGACCTTCACGGAGTCGCCCTTGCGCAGCCCGATGGATTCCAGGTCCACGAAGGACTTGGGACCCAGGTGCACGGTCTCGGTTTTATTGTCCTTCTTGTCGCGCACCACGAGGGCCACGCCCTTGTCCATGCCCGGCAGGGGGACGATTTCCAGGATGTCTTCCACGCGTCCCTTGAAGGAGTCTGCCTCCTTGGGGTCGTAGGCCTTGTCGTAGGCCCCGCCCCGCTCCCAGCCCTTGATGTTGTCGGCGGCCAGGGCGGGCGCGGCGAGGCAGAATACGGCGAGGAAAGGAAGGACGGCGAAGCGGACGAACGATGCCATGGATTCCTCCGGAATGATGTGACGATTCTTGTTAGCTAATGCGCGAGGGCTCCGGTGTAAAGCCGTCGGCGTCGTCATGCGCCCGAGGGGGCGTGCCCGCCGGGGTCCGCCGCGTCCTGCCCGAGCCCGGTCTCCCCCGCCCCGCGCAGGCGCGCCAGGGCGTAGTCGTGCTCCGGGTCGCCCGGAAAGAGGAACTGGTAGGAGATGTTCTCGCGGCAGAAATCGTCGAAGGCTTCGGCCCAGTCCGCCACGGGGAGCGCGGCGCGGCGCTCCATGTGCAGCAGGGCGAAGAGCGGCTCGCGCCCGAAGGCTTCTGACCCGAAGAGGTACTTGCCCGCCATGTGGAAGGGCCTTCGCGAGGCGATGAGCGGGTTTCGCAGCGGCTCGGGCAGCATGGCCAGGGCGAAGGACTGCATTTCCGAAAGGTGGAAATTGCCGTAAAGGAACGCGCCCCATCGGTGAAGCTCCCCATGCAGGGAGTTGGGCTCCGTCTCCAGGTAGAAGCGCGCGTCCAGGCGCAGGCAGTAGGCGTCGGCCGTGTGGATGGCCAGGGCCATCTTGTTCACGCCCACATCGAAGGGCACTTTGGCCAGGTAGACCACATAGAAGCCTTTCAGTAGCTCGAAGAGGCCGTTCACGTACTCGGGCCGGTTGTAGTCCAGGAATTGCTCGTTGACCGCCCCTCCGAAGATGTTCTGGAGCATGATCGCCGGGGGGACCTGGTCCGGCTTGGCCGCGACCACGGCGGAGACGAAGGCCGGGTCCGTGGGGGCCAGGGCGTCGTCCGTGAGCAGGGAGGGGGTGACGTTCAAGAGCGCCGCATACCTGGACACCCTGTCGAAGGAGACTCCGGAGCGGATGTCCTCCTTGACGGTCTTGATGCTTTTGGGAAGGCCGCACTGCCCCCAGCGCTTCATGTTGAAGAGGTGGTTGGGGGCGGCGGTGTTGCTGCCCCAGGTTTTGCCCAGGAGCATGAAGGCCATGCGCAGCTTGTCTCCGGCGCGGGCCAGGCGTCCCTTGCGGGGTCTTCCGGGCGTTGCGGTCAACGGTTCCTGGGCTGGCGTCACGGCGTGCCTCCGGGGTCTCATCGCATCAGACCGATGCGCTGATTTCTACCCCTTTTCTGCCATATAATAAACCAAAAAAGGGCCATTGCCAAATCGGCCCCTGCCTCCGATTGTGCGGCCAACACGGGAGCGAATGCATGCGGGAAAAACAATCCTCTACTGGCTGCAGAGGCTCCGCGCGCCGGGCGGCCAGCGTCTCCGGCCACCCGCGGGGCTGGCCGGGCAGCGGAGGATCGGGCGGACGTTTCCGTGGCCCGGGATCCCAACCTCTCATCAGGAGGGTCCATCATGATGCGGCGCATCCAGGCAATTCCGGCCGATTCGTCGTCCGTGCCCCCCGTGCCGACCTGTGTCCCGGACCTCAGGAGCGCCCATCGCGTCGAGGTGACCCGGGACCTCGTCATGGAGTTGGCCGTCTGGTTCGGCCGGAGCCTGGGGTTGCACCGCATCCACCTGCGCGACCTCGGCTCTCCGGTGTTCACCCTGGGCAGGCCGCCCTACCCATGCATCGACAACATCTCGGCCGGGGGCCTCGGGCTCTCCTTCGCCGCCTCGGCCCCGTCGCAACTGGCTGCCCTGCGTGAGCGCCTGCCCCTGGCCCTGGTCTACTTCAAGCTTCACGACCCGGCCGGGACCAACTCCTGGCCCCTGGCCTTCATGGCCGGCTACGAGGTGAAACGCGTGCGCTACCATGAGGGGCGCATCTGCCTTGGGTTGAGCCTGGCCCTGGACGGGGTCCCCCACCCCGAGGAAATGGCCCTGGACTTCGTGGACGCGCGCAAGTACGGCATCGCCTGCCTCACCAAGTGGTGCGACGATTTGCACCGTCGCAACGTCCGGGGCGGCTGCGCCAAGGGCTTCCAGGGCCTGCGCCTGGACATGCTGCTCAGCCAGTTGGACGCCGCCCTGGCCGAACTTCCGGGCCGGTCGGTCTGCCCCGGAGCCTGACCCCGGGATTTCACGACGCCATGGCCAGTCCACACCGCCCCGCCCCTTTCGCCGCCGCCCCGTCGCCCAGCGCGGGGAGCCCCGAGCGCATCCGAAAGATCGCCGTCGCCGAATTGCGCCCGGGCATGACCGTGGTGGACACCGGTCTTTCCTGGACGGAACACCCCTTCCTCTATTCCGAGGCGGGTCCCGTGGACTCCCTGCGGCAGGTGGAGTCCTTGCTGGCCGAAGGCTACCGCGAAACCTTCATCCGGGAGGAACGCACGCCGCCGCCCCGCCAGCGTTCCGGCACGTCCCCTTCGCCCCGGCCCCTGCCGGATCCGGGCGACTACGCCAGGGCCAGGGCGCTCCAGGACGAATCCGTCGGGGTGATCAGCGCCTTCATCCGTGCCGCACGCCTGGGCAAACCCCTGGACCGGGAGGCTCCCGCGCGCCTGGTGGGGAAGGTGATCGATTCCGTGGCCGGAAACCCCGACGCACTGGTGAGCCTGGTGAATTTGCGCCGCAACGACGCCTATTCCTACACCCACTCCCTCAACGTTTCGGTTCTGGCGGTGGTGTTCGGGCAGCACCTGGGCCTGGACAAGGACGCGTTGCGCGGACTGGGAGAGTCCGGCCTCTTCCACGACCTGGGCAAAACCCGCATCCCGGACGCCATCCTGGACAAGCCCGGACGTCTCACCCCGGAGGAGTTCGCCGTGGTCAAGTCCCACCCGGGCGAGGGGGCGGACATCCTGGAGAGCCAGGGGCTCGCGTCTCCCAAGGTGTTGGCGGCCATCCGGGACCATCACGAGAAGTTCAACGGCGCGGGCTATCCCCGGGGGCTGGCCGGAGACAGACTGGAGCGGGCGGCGCAGATCGTGGGGCTCGTGGACTCCTACGACGCCATGACCAGCAACCGGCCCTACCGGCGGGCCATCCAGCCCAACACGGCCATGCGCATCCTGTTCGCCATGCGCGACAAGGACTTCTCGCGCGAACTGGTGGAATCGTTCATCAAATGCCTGGGCATCTATCCGGTGGGCAGCCCCGTGCGCCTGCGCGACGGCTCGGTGGCCCTGGTCTGCGGCTCCAACCCCGAGAGTCCCCTGCACCCCACGGTGAAGATCATCCTGGACGCGCGCATGCGTCCCCGGCCTCACCGCGTGCTGGACCTCGCCTCGCCCCAGGCCAAGGCCCTGGGCGACGCCGCGGTCATCGAAGCGCCCCTGGACATGTCCGTGCTGGGCATGGACCCGGCCGGATTCCTCTTCTGACGGGCAGGTCCGCCCATCGCGGCCCTTATGGCGCATCCTCTGGCGATAGCCGACCCCGGAAACGCGAAAAGCCCGGCGAGTGCCGGGCGTTTCGTGCATGCCCCGCGTCGCGGGGAAGAGGCCAAGGCCGGAGCGTCGTTCACCTGCGCGAGGGTCCGGCATTTCCCGGCAACGGAGCCGACGAGGATTCGTCGAGAGGTTTCTCGCGTTGCGTCCTCAAAATACGTCCATGCGGACAATCAAGGCAACCAGCCAAAACCATTGACTTTCTATCGGAAAGCATCCTTATGCTTTTCAAGATTGCGACACTAGCAGGCGAACTGGCCGTTCTCGTAGACCACCTTGATTCCGCCGCCGCGCAGACGCGCCGTGACGCGCTTGGGTTCGGTGTTCACCAGGTCCCAGTGGAGGGCCGAGTCGTTGAAGCCCAGTTCGGCCTTGCGGGCCTCGCTGAGTTCGGCGGGGTCGCCGTTGTAGGTGTCGGAGTAGGAGCTGCCCAGGGCCACGTGGCAGTTGCCGTGCTCGCCGCCGAAGTTCTCGTCGAAGAGGGTGTTGGCCATGAAGCGGTCGATGCGGGAAAAACGGCGGTCGGTCAGGGAGAACTCTCCCAACCTGGAAGCCCCGGCGTCCATGGCGACCTGCTTTTTCACGAAGTCCTCGCCCTCCTCGGCCTTCACGTCCGTCACCACGCCTTCGCGGAACTCCAGGCGCACGCCGCGCACGAGGTTGCCGTTGCGGTAGGAGGGCTGGTCGGCGAAGTAGACGCCTTCGGTACCGCGCCAGTCGGGCGAGAGGAACAACTCGAAGCTGGGGATGTTGTGCCCCGAGATGCCGATGAACCGGCGTTTGAGCCCGGGGGTGACGGTGAGGTCCACGTTGGCGGACTCCACGTGGTAGGCCTCCACGTCCAGGGCGTTGATCCACTCCTTGATGGCCGTGGCGTCCTTGTGGATGCGCCGCCATTCGGCCACGGGGTCGGCTGCGCGCAGGTGGCAGGCCTTGATCACCTGTTCGGTGAATTCCTTCTTGGTGAGCCCGGCGCAGCGCGCGTATTCGGCGGTGGGGTGCACGCAGAGCGTCCAGCCGAACTGCCCGGCCTCCTCTCGGCGGGTGAGGATGTCGCGGTAGGGCTTTCGGGCGATGGCGGTCTGGGCGATGCGCTTGGGGTCCACGCCGGAAAGATGGGTAAGGCTGTCGGGCGCGATGATGTACACCGAACCGTGCAGGTTCTCGTAGAGCTCCCGGGTGCCGGGTGCGATGAAGCTCAGCTGGGGGTCGCTGCCACGGGAGTAGAAGTCCAGTTCCATGCGCGAGGTGAAGGCCATGCGCGGCACCACGTTGAGGCCCCGGTCCACCAGCTTGGCGAAGAGGGTCTCGGCCAGCTTGAGACCGGCCAGGTCGTACTGCACGAGCACGTTGTCCCCGGGCTGGTAGGGGGTGGTGCGGGAGGTGTCCAGGCCCCAGATCAGGACGTCGGCGTATTTGTCCAGGAGTTTGGCGGTCAGCACGGCGGGTGGCTCCAAGGATGGGGTTGTCGGCGTGCAAGCCGTTTGCCCAAAAGAGCCCGCAATGTAAAGCGGGGCGGGAACCCGCGCCGCGCGGGCGGCGCGCGCTCCGTCACGGGGCCGTCACATCGGGGGCGGACACTCTCCGGCGATGCTGCCCTTCATCCAGTCCTCCTATCTGGCCGCGCTTCTGGAGAGCTTCCACTCCGGGGTGCTGATTCTCAACGTCCGGGGCGACGTGTACGCCGCCAACGAGACGGCCGGGAGCATGCTCGGGCTTGACCGTGCGACGCTGCTGGCCGGCAGTTTTCGCGAGCATGTGCTTTGCGGGGTCCGGGAGAAGAACGAGGCCCTGGCGCTTTTCGAGCATATCCGGGACGGAGGCGATCCCGGACCGGGCATCCAGACCACGCTCGATCATCCCGCACTGGGGCTGCGCCACGTCACCCTGTCGCTCTCCCGGCTGGTGGAGTACGGTAAGGTGTTCGGCATCGTGGCCCAGCTGACCGACGTGACGCCCATCTACGCGATGCACCGGCGCGAGAAGGACATGCTTGAGGAGCAGGCCCGGCTTCAGCGCGAACGCATCGCCTCGCTGGACCAGCTCTCCATGGCCCTCGCCCACCAGATGCGCAACCCGCTCATGAGCATCGCCGGTTTCGCGCGCATCCTGGAACGCAAGGGCCGCATGGACGAGTACGGCGTGCAGGCCCTGCGCGCCATTCTGGACGGGGCCGGACGCCTGGAGGACATCGTTCGGGCCGTCACGTGCTACACCGCCTCGCGACCGCTGGAGCGCATCGCCTCGGACCTGGGCGGCCTGGCCCGGGAGGCCCTGCGCGCCGTGGAGCCCCTGCCCGGCGGCGTGGTCGTGGAGTTCGCGCCCAATTGGCCCAGCGCCCTGCTGGATCCGCAGCGCCTCAGCGACTCCCTGGCGGAGGTGCTGCGCAATGCCGTGGAGGCATGCTCCCCGGCCGGGGGCGCAGTGCACGTCCTTCCGGAACTCGATGCCGACGGCCTGAGCATCGTGGTGACCGACCAGGGACCGGGCATCGACCCATCGATCCAGCCCTTCCTGTTCGACCCCTTCTTCACCACCAAGACCGTGGGCGTGGGAATGGGTCTGCCCAAGGCAAGGCGCTGGATGCGGGAGTTGGGGGGGGACGTGACGCTGTGCCGGATTCCGGACGGGGGAACCAGGGCCATCCTGCGTTTCCCGGCAGGCAGCGTCTTGAAGGGCGCGGAAAAATAGTCTATCAAACGCTGCTTCACATCACCGGAGGAGGCAGCCATGCCCAAGGAAGACGCCATCGAAGTGGACGGAACCGTCCAGGAAGCCCTGCCCAACGCCATGTTCCGCGTGGAACTGGAAAACGGGCACGAGGTCCTGGCGCACATTTCCGGCAAGATGCGCAAATTCTACATCCGCATCTTGCCCGGCGACAAGGTCAAGGTCGAGCTCTCGCCCTACGATCTTTCCCGCGGCCGCATCACCTACCGCATGAAATAAGGCCTCCCTCCAGAGGCCTTCCGCCCGGCCGCGCGCCCTGCCACAGGGCCGCCCCTCGCTGACTTCGCCGCACGCCGACCGGCGCTCGTCCGGCCTGACAGCCCAGCCCGCAGCGAACCGTCCGTCCTAGCCCCAGGGGAGTCGTCCGCCTCGGGTCGACGGCTTGCGCGCCGCACACGTCTCTTCAAGCTGCACTTGAACTGTCGCCAGGCATGGCCCAGGACTTCTGCTCGCCCCCCGGCCCTTCCGGAAGACCGGGTCCGCTGGGCGGAAAGCGGACCGACCGCCCCTGGGGAACGGCCGGTCCTGCCGCGAAAAAGCCTACATCTGGGAGATCATCTCCATGAGGTCCTTGTTCACCTCCAGGAGCCTGTCGCGCAGCTCCACCTGCTCCACCCAGGGGCGCTCGGCCGCCTTGTCCAGGCGCTGCTTGAGCAGGGTGAACTTGGATTCGGTGTCGGAGAGGATGAAGTTCCAGTCCACCCGGGGCATGGCGCGTTCGGTGTGCAGCACCATGGCCGTCTCGACTCCGGGCTTGAGGGTGCATTCCTCCAGGTATTCCGGGGTGCGCACCGTGAAGCCGAAGCGCTCCCGGATGAGCCCCGCCAGGGTGTTGATGGCCCCGTTTTCGCCGTGGACCAGGAACACTTCCATGCCGTTGGGCTTGAAGTGGTTGAGCCAGCCCAGGATCTGGCTCTGGCCAGCGTGGGCCGAGAAGCCGCCGATGGTCCAGATCCTGGCGGCCACCTGCACCTCCTCGCCCAGGAGCTTGATGCTCTTGGCCCCGTCCACGATCTTGCGGCCCGGCGTGCCCTGTCCCTGGTAGCCTACGAAGACCACGCTGGCCCCCTTGCGCCACAGGTTGTGGCGCAGGTGGTGCTTCACGCGCCCTGCGTTGCACATACCGCTGGCCGAGATGACGATGGCCGGTCCGTCGGTGGTGTTGATGTTGCGCGATTCGTCGGCCGTGAGCGTGAACTTGAGGTTGGGCAGATTGAAGGGATCTTCCCCCGCGTCGATGAGCGCCTTGATCTCCTCCTCCATGTACTCGGGATGCTTGCGGAATACCTCCGTGGCCCGGATGGCCAGGGGGCTGTCCACATAGACGGGCATGTCCCGGGGCAGCTTCCCTGCCTTGGAGAGCATGTGCAGCGAATAGAGCACCTCCTGGGTGCGCTCCACCGCGAAGGCCGGGATGATCACCTTTTCGCCGTGAGCGTAGGAGAACGAGATGGCCTCGGCCATTTCGTCCAGGCTGGAGCCGAGGTCCTTGTGGTCGCGGTCGCCGTAGGTGGATTCCAGGAAGAGGTAGTTGGCGTCCTCCACATGGCTGGGGTCGCGCACGAGGAGCTGGTCCTGGCGGCCCAGGTCGCCCGAGAACACCAGCTTGCTGGTGGCCCCGTTCTCCGTCACCCAGATCTCGATGAAGGCCGAACCAAGGATGTGCCCCGCGTCGCGGTAGATCACCTTCACGCCGGGAGCCGGCTCGAATTCCTGATTGTATTCGATCACCTGCATCATGGGCATCACGGCCGCCGCGTCCGCCTGGGTGTAGAGGGGCTCCACCGGCTTGCCGCCCCTGCGGGCGTTCTTGCGGTTGGCCCACTCGGCCTCCATCTCCTGGATGTGGGCCGAGTCCTGGAGCATGATCCAGAGCAGGTCGCGCGTGGCGGTGGTCACGTACACCTTGCCGGAGAAGCCGTGGCGCACCATGCGGGGCAGCAGGCCCGAGTGGTCCATGTGGGCGTGGGTGAGCAGGAAGAAGTCGATCTTGCGCGGCTGGTAGGCCGTCACGTCCTGGTTGCGGGACTCGATCTCGCGGTTGCCCTGGTGCAGGCCGCAGTCCACGGCAAAACGGATGCCGCCCGTCTCCAACACGTAGCACGACCCGGTGACGGTCTTGGCCGCGCCCAGAAATTTGACTTTCATCAGTGCCCTCGGCAGGTTGCGGTTGCGCGTTACAACGCGGGGGCGTAACCTACACCAAGAAGGCGCAGATTCCAAGGCGCGCCGGGAACCCGCCACGGAGCACCATGCCATGAGCACCCTTCCGGCAATCGCCCCCGCAGGGCCCCAGGACACCGAAGCCGTCCGCGCCCTCTTCCGCGACTACCAGCAGAGCCTGGGCATCTCCCTCTGCTTCCAGGATTTCGAGACCGAACTGGCCACCCTGCCCGGCCGCTACTCCCCTCCGCAGGGCGCTATCCTTCTTGCACGGGACGCTCACGACCCCGTGGGCTGCGTGGCCCTGCGCCCCCTGGACCAGCCCGGCGTCTGCGAGATGAAGCGCCTTTTCGTGCGTCCCCAGGCCAGGGGCACTGGCCTGGGCCGATCACTGGCCTTGGCTGCCGTCGCCGCAGCGCGCGCCGCCGGATACCGCGCCATGCGCCTGGACACCCTGCCCTCCATGGGGCGGGCCATCGCCCTCTACGAGTCCCTGGGCTTCCGGGACATCCCCCCCTACTGCGCCAACCCGCACGATGGCGTGCGCTACCTGGAGCTGGACCTCGCCCTTCAGGACCCCGGGGCGTAGAGCACACCGCAGTCCAGCCCCGAGCCTCCGCCCAGCACGTCCTCGAAGGCCGTGATCCCGGCCGGGTAGGCGGCGCTCCATCCCTTGGCCGAATAGACCAGGAACTCCGCCCCCGTGAAGGCGAACGTCTTCGCCGTCAGGTCCACCGTGAACTTCACCCGAAGAAAGGCCCGGGCGGCCTTCACCTGCCCGTCCCCCCCCACTTGCGGGCACTGGCGCGCCTCCGGCAGATCCATGCGGTACTCGCCCGTGGAGAGCACCCGCGTGACGCCCTGGGCGTCCACGTACTGCTCCCACGTCACCTCCTTGAACACCGGCCCCACGCGCATGGCCCGACCCACGGGCACGGCCGGGTCCAAAGGCGTGACGCCGCCCCGCACCAACTCCACGCCCGGGTCGCCGCAACCCGCCAGAGCAATGCAGATCGCAAAGCAGAGGAGAACGCGCCCTGGAAGGCTCGCGATCCCGGATTCCGACGGCTGCCTCGTGTCGCCCATGGGTGGCTCCTTGCCGCGTGCGCTTGAAATCCAATGCGTCCGGGGATAGAATCAACGATCCCTCTCATGCCGTCCACAACGGATGTCCCTATGATCGAATGGAACGACTCCCTGTGCACCGGCGTCGAGGAGATCGACGCGCAGCACCGCGCGCTGGTGCGCCGCTACAACGTTTTCTCCCAGGCGGCCGCAGACGGCGTCGGCGCTCCCGAACTGGCCGAGATGCTCCGCTTCATGCACGCCTACGCCGAAGCACACTTCCGCACCGAGGAACGCTTCATGGAGCGCACGGGCTATCCTGGCCTTCCCAGCCACATCCTGCAACACCGGGAATTCTCAGGCAGGCAGTTCTGGCTCCTGGAAGGGGCCGACTCTCCCGAAACCGTCCAGGAAACCGTGGACTTCCTGCGCGACTGGATCGCCCGGCACGTCGGCGAGGTCGACGCCCTGATCGGAGAATACGCCCGGGAACTCGCCCGCAAAAGCTGACCCGCGCGCCCCTCCGCTGGTTTGCCAACGCAGTAGGGGGAGAAGCCTCCGGCGGCCAGGGCTTCGCCCTGGACCCACCAGGGGGGAGCCCCCCCTGGACCCGGCAATTGCTTCGCGGGCTTCACCGGCTACGACGTCGTGTTCCGGTTCCGGGTAGCCCTTTGGCCGCCGGAGGCTTCTTCTGTGCCTGCCCGGCCGACAATCCCTGCCAGATCACACGCCGTCGCGAAGCAGCGCAGGGTTCAAGGGGCGTGGCCCTCTTGCCCGTCGGGGACGGCGCATCCTCGGGGCGCGCAATCTTACAAGTGTTGCTTCAACAAATCGTAGGGGGTGTCTTCCGGCAGCAGGACGCGTTTCTGGGGCAGGAGGGCTTCCACGAGGGCGCGCAGCCAGTCGCGGTTGGCCCGGAGGCTGGCGTAGCCGATGAACACCCTGTCCCCTTCCTGGTGCAGGCTGTAGCCGTGCAGTTCCGCGCGCACGGGGGAGTTTTCGCCTTTGGGCAGCCCTTCGAAGACCATCATCTTGTTCTTGGTGTCCACCGTGGCCTTGAACCCCGTGCAGTAGGCTTCCACGAGAGGCGCAAGATTGCTGGTGACCGCGCTGGACACGGCCATGTCTTTGAGTGCTCCGAACATAGGTCCTACCAGCTGAGTGCGTTGGATTCGTCCAGGCAGTGCTTGCCGCCTTCGGCACAGGGGGGGATCACGTAGTCCCCGTTGAAGCAGGCCAGGCAGTACTGCGGATCGGCGGCGTCAGCGCCGACGGCCTGAAGCAGGCCGTCGGTGGTCAAATAGTGCAAGGAATCGAGGCCGATGTAGCGGGCGATGTCCTGTGTGGAGTTGTTGGCGGCGATGAGTTCTCCCTTGGAGGAGAAATCGATGCCGTAGAAGCATGGGAAGCGGATGGGGGGGCAGCTCACGCGCATGTGGATCTCGCGCGCGCCCAGTTCGCGCAGCTTCTTCACCCGGGTGCGGATGGTGGTGCCGCGCACGATGGAATCCTCGACGATGATGATGCGCTTGTTCTTGATGAGCGAACGCACGGGGTTGAGCTTCACGCGCACGGAGAAGTCGCGCATGTTCTGGGAGGGCTGGATGAAGGTGCGGCCCACGTAGTGGTTGCGCACCATGGCCACCTCGAAGGGCAGCCCGGACTGCTGGGAATAGCCTACGGCCGCGTAGACGCCGGAGTCCGGGAAGGGCATCACGTAATCCGCGTCCACGGGGGCTTCCTGCGCCAGGATCTGGCCCATGAGCTTGCGCCGGGAGTAGACAACCTCTCCGAAGACCACGGAGTCGGGCCGGGCGAAGTAGACCAGCTCGAAGATGCAGCGCCGCACCGGCTTGGGCTCGCAGAGGCGGTAGGAGCGCAGGCACTTGTCCTGAATGACGAGCATTTCCCCGGGCTCGATGGGGCGCAGGTATTCGGCCTCGATGAGGTCGAAGGCGCAGGTCTCGGAGGAGACGACGTAGGTGTCGTCCAGGCGTCCCAGAGTGAGGGGGCGGATGCCGTGGGGGTCGCGAAGGGCGATCATCTTGTCGTTGGCCAGGATGATCAGCGAGTAGGAGCCCTTGACGCGCTCGCAGGCCTTGATCACGGCCTCCTCGATGGTGCCGCCGTTGAGATGCTTGGCGATGAGGTGGACGAAGACCTCGGAGTCGATGGTGGTCTGGAAGATGGACCCCGAGGCTTCCAACTCTGCGCGCAACTCCATGGTGTTCACGAGGTTGCCGTTGTGGGCGATGGCGAGACGCCAGTCCCCGAAGCGCACCAGGAAGGGCTGGGCGTTGCGCAGGAGCGACGCCCCGGTGGTGGAGTAGCGGATGTGCCCCACGGCGATGGTGCCCTTGAGCTCCTTGCCCAGGTGGCGTTCGTTGAACACGTCGGCCACCAGGCCCATGCCCCGCTGCTCGCGGATCTTGAGCCCGTCCCAGGTGACGATGCCTGCGGACTCCTGCCCCCGGTGCTGGAGGGCGTAGAGGCCGAAGTAGGTCATGCGCGCGGCCTCGGGATGGCCGTAGATGCCGAACAAACCGCAGAATTCTTTCTTTTCCATCTCACCGGTCTCCGGAGCGGGCCTCGGGGCCTCGCTCAGGCGTAGTATTCCTGGAGGCTCTTCACGTCCAGGCCAGCGCCCTTGTGCTCCTTGATGGCCTGGGCCATGGCTTTGGCCCCGGCCACCGTGGTGGTGTAGGGCACGCCGTAGAGCAGCGTGGTCTGGCGCAGCTGGGAGGAGTCGCCCACGGTCTTCTTGCCGCCGACGGTGTTGATCATCAGCTGGATGTCGCCGTTGATCACCATGTCCACGGCGTTGGGCCGCCCCTCGTAGACCTTGAGCACCGTCTCG
Organism: Fundidesulfovibrio sp.; assembly: GCF_058402725.1. Lineage (NCBI taxonomy): Bacteria > Pseudomonadati > Thermodesulfobacteriota > Desulfovibrionia > Desulfovibrionales > Desulfovibrionaceae > Fundidesulfovibrio > Fundidesulfovibrio sp. The sequence continues at coordinate 17,642 of NZ_JBZVFJ010000021.1, forward strand.
GCCTTCACGCCGTTGGCGCGCAGGTGCTTGGCGGTGCCGCCGGTGGCCACGATGCGGAAGCCCAGCTCCTCGAACATGCGGGCCACGGGGAGCACGGCGGGCTTGTCGGCGTCGTTCACCGAGAGGAACACGGTCCCCTCCATGGGCAGGCGCTGTCCGGCTGCCAACTGGCTCTTCATGAAGGCCAGGCCGAAGTTCTCGTCCACGCCCATCACCTCGCCGGTGGAGCGCATTTCCGGCCCCAGCAGCACGTCCACGCCGGGGAAGCGGTTGAACGGGAACACCGACTCCTTCACGGACACGTAGCCGCCCCGGCGCTGGCTCCAGGGGTCGAGCTCCTTGAGGGAGACGCCCATCATGGCCTTGGTGGCCAGCTTGGCCAGGGGCACGCCCGTGGCCTTGGAGACGAAGGGCGAAGTGCGCGAGGCGCGGGGGTTCACTTCCAGGATGTAGATGTCGCCGTCTTTGAGAGCGAACTGGATGTTCATGAGGCCCACAACGCCCAGCTCCAGGGCCAGGGCCTTGGTCTGGCGCTCGATCTCGGCCACGATGGCTGGATCGAGGGTGTGGGGGGGCAGCACGCAGGCCGAGTCGCCGGAGTGGATGCCCGCCTCCTCGATGTGTTCCATGATGCCGGCCACATAGGTGTCCGTGCCGTCGCAGAGGGCGTCCACGTCCACTTCGGTGGCGTTCTCCAGGAACTTGTCGATGAGGATGGGGTGCTCGGGCGAGACCACTGCGGCCTTCTCGAAGTAGGAGGTCAGCCCGTCTTCGTCGTAGACCACCTCCATGGCCCGGCCGCCCAGCACGTAGGAGGGGCGCACCACCACGGGATAGGTGATCTGGGAGGCGATCTTCCTGGCCTCGTCCACGCTCATGGCCGTGCCGTTGGGGGGCTGACGCAGGCCGAGCTTGCGCAGCAGGGCCTGGAAGCGCTCGCGGTCCTCGGCGCGGTCGATGGAGTCGGGCGAGGTGCCCAGGATGGGCACGCCCGCGCGCATGAGCTTCACGGCCAGGTTGAGCGGCGTCTGCCCGCCGAACTGCACGATGACGCCCTCGGGCTTCTCACGCTCGATGATGTTCATCACGTCCTCGAACGTCAACGGTTCGAAATACAGTTTGTCGGACGTGTCGTAGTCGGTGGAGACGGTTTCGGGGTTGGAGTTGACCATGATGGACTCGATGCCCATCTCGCGCAACGCGTAGGAGGCGTGCACGCAGCAGTAGTCGAACTCGATGCCCTGGCCGATGCGGTTCGGCCCGCCGCCCAGGATGATCACCTTGCGCCGGTCCGAGGGGGTGATCTCGTTGCCGGTCTCGTAGGTGGAGTAGAAATAGGGCGTGTAGGCCTCGAATTCTCCGGCGCAGGTGTCCACCAGATAGTAGGTGGGGGCCACGCCGAGCTGCTTGCGGATGGTGCGGATGTCCAGGGAGGTCTTCTTCCAGAGCGCGGCCAACTGGCGGTCGGAGAAGCCGTACTCCTTGGCCTTGCGCATCACGGGGGCCAGGCGGGGGTTGGCGGCGGAGATGGAGTCTTCCAGGGCGAAGGCGCGCAGTTCTGCCTCCATGTCCACGATCTCGCGGATCTGGCGGATGAACCAGGGGTCGATCTTGGTGGCCTCGAAGATGTCCTCGTCGGACATGCCGCAGAGCATGGCGGAGCGCACGTCGTAGAGCCTGCGGGAGTTGGGCTTGCGCAGGCTGGCCAGGATGGCGTCCTTGTCCCAGTGGCAGCGGTCGAACTCCTTGGAGAGCCCGGGCATGCCGGTTTCCAGGGAGCGCAGGCCCTTCTGGAGGGCCTCCTTGAAGGTGCGCCCGATGCTCATGGCCTCGCCCACGCTCTTCATTGCGGTGGTGAGGTAGTCTTCGGCGCCGGGGAACTTCTCGAAGGTGAAGCGCGGGATCTTCACCACCGCGTAGTCGATGGTGGGCTCGAAGGAGGCCATGGTCTCGCGGGTGATGTCGTTGGGGATCTCGTCGAGGGTGTAGCCCACGGCGAGCTTGGCGGCGATCTTGGCGATGGGGAAGCCGGTGGCCTTGGAGGCCAGGGCCGAGGAGCGCGAGACGCGGGGATTCATTTCGATGATCACCAGCTCGCCGTCTTCGGGGTTCACGGCGAACTGCACGTTGGAGCCGCCGGTCTCCACGCCGATTTCGCGCATGATGGCCAGGGCGGCGTCGCGCATCTTCTGGTATTCGTCGTCTGTGAGGGTCTGGGCGGGGGCCACGGTGATGGAATCGCCGGTGTGCACGCCCATGGGGTCGATGTTCTCGATGGAGCAGATGATGACGCAGTTGTCGGCCTTGTCGCGCATCACCTCCAGCTCGAACTCCTTCCAGCCCAGCACGGATTGTTCAAGCATCACTTCAGATTTCATGGAAAGAGCCAGGCCGCGCGCGGCGGTCTTCTCCAGGTCTTCCATGTTGTAGGCAACGCCGCCGCCGGAGCCGCCCAGGGTGAAGGCCGGGCGGATGATGATCGGGAAGGGGATCTTCTTGCCCCAGGCGCGCACGTCCTCGATGGAACGGCAGATGCCCGAGCGCGGCGTCTTGAGCCCGATCTTGTCCATGGCCGCGCGGAACTCCTCGCGGCTTTCGGCCTTCTTGATCACGGCGAGGTTGGCGCCGATGAGCTCCACGCCGAAACGGTCCAGCACCCCGGCCTCGGCCAGGGCGACGGCGGTGTTGAGCCCGGTCTGCCCGCCCAGGGTGGGCAGCAGGGCGTCGGGGCGCTCGCGCTCGATGATCTTGGCCACGATGTCCGGGTCGATGGGCTCCACGTAGGTGCGGTCGGCCAGGCCCGGATCCGTCATGATGGTTGCCGGGTTGGAATTGACCAGCACCACCTCGTATCCCTCTTCTTTGAGGGATTTGGCCGCCTGGGAGCCGGAATAGTCGAACTCGCAGGCCTGGCCGATGACGATGGGACCGGAGCCGATGATCAGAATTTTCTTCAAATCCGTGCGTTTGGGCATGTCTCGGGCGGGGTTGGGGTTTGGAAGGGCGGGGCGTCGCGCCTGGCGCGAAAATGTCAAAAAGCGGGGATCGCCCCGCGCGAGGGTTTACGCAACTTCCCCACCGCCTGCAAGACAATTGAGGCCCCCCTGTCGATTGACTTCCGGGCCAGCTTGCTTAAAGGAATTGCCGGACCAACCGGAGGAAACCCGTCGTGAAGCCCCAATACGTCCTGGCCGGAAGCCTGGCCGCCGTGGTGACCCTGCTCGACCAGCTCACCAAGTTCCAGGTTCAGAAGGCCCTGCCCCTCTACGCCTCCCGCGAGGTGCTGCCCGGCTTTTTCAATCTGGTGCACATCCTCAACAAGGGAGCGGCCTTCGGCTTCCTCAACGACCCCGACACCTCCTGGCAGACCTATTTCTTCATCGCCGTGGTGGCGCTGGCCGTGGTGATCGTGCTCAACCTGCTCTCCAAGGCCGACAACGAGCCGCGCCTCTTCGTGGTCTCCCTGGGGCTCATCCTGGGCGGCGCGCTGGGCAACCTGGCCGACCGCGTGCGCCTGGGAGAGGTGGTGGACTTCCTCGATTTTTACCTGGGCGGCTACCACTGGCCCGCCTTCAACGTGGCCGACATCGCCATCACCCTGGGGTCGCTGGCGCTCATCTTCTCCTGCTACCTGCGCGGGAAGAAGCCCCAGTGAGGCCCCTCAGCCTTGCCAAACGCCGCGCCCGGAGATAGCTAGGAGCCACTTATGGACTTGACCGCCACCATCGCGGGGTATCCCCTCTGGTTCTTTCTCGTGCTGGCATTGCCCGTATTTCTCAACTTCTGGGCCATCTCGCACGCGTTCTACCGCAACTTCCCCACCGTCCAGGAAAAGATGGTCTGGCTTTGCCTGGCCGTCTTCGTGCCGGTCCTGGGCGGCATCGCCTACATCGTGGCCGGCCGCAAGAGAGGTACGAAACCGTCATGACCATGCGCAAACGCCTCGCGGTCCTGGCCGCCCTGGCGCTGCTCTCGGGCTGCGCCGGAACCGACGCCGCCCCCGGCCCCGTCAAGGGCAAGCCCATCGACCCCGCCGCACAGGCCCAGGCCAACTTCGTGGCCGAGTTCGAGGGCCTCAAGTCCCAGGTGCAGCGCCTCAACGCCGAAGTCGAAGACCTGAACCTCCAGATCCGCACCCTCACCGACGGCGACGGAGGCGGCGGCGCGACCCTCCCGGAGCTCTCCAAACGCATCGCCAGGGTGGAGGGCAACCTCAAGATGATGGGCTCCCAGCTGGGGGTGGAGGTGGACGGGCAGCAGCCCGCCGCCGGTCAGCAGCCCGGCCAGGGCCCTGCCCCGGGACAGCCCCCCGCCGTGCAGCAGCCCGGCCCCCAGGCCCAGCCCCAGGCCCCCGCGAGGACCGACGTGTCCTCCGCTCCCGGGGCGGACCCCGCCGAGGCCCTCTACACCAGGGGCATGCAGTCCTTCCAGGCCAAGGACTACGACCGGGCCATCGGCCTGTGGCACGACGTGGCCAAGACCTACTCCAAACACGCCCTGGCCCCCAACGCCTACTTCTGGCTGGGCGAGGCCTACTACCAGAAAAACGACTGGACCCAGGCCGTGCTCAACTACAACGAGGTGGTCGAGAAGTTCCCCAAGAGCAACAAGACCCCCTCGGCCATGCTCAAGATGGGCATGGCGTTCCAGAAGCTCAACAAGAAGGACGCCGCCCGGCTCATGTTCCAGGATCTCATCAAGAAGTTCCCGGATTCCGCCGAGGCGCGCCGCGCCAAAACCCTTCTCTAAAGGTTCCGCAGCATGAGCGACACCCGCCGCATCTTCCACCTGAGCTTCCCCCCGGACACCTCGGGGCAACCCATCGTCTGCAACATCATCAAGCTCTTCGACCTGTGCTTCAACATCCTCAAGGCCCAGATCAACCCCCGCGAGGTGGGGGAGATGGTCCTCGAGATCCACGGCCTGGAGCAGGCCGTGCGGGACGGCATCGAATACCTGGAGGAGCACGGCGTCAAGGTGACGCCCGTGGCCCAGAAGGTGCGCAAGGACGAAGACCTCTGCGTGCACTGCGGCGTGTGCACCGCCCTGTGCCGCCCCAAGGCCCTGGAGATCGACCGGGCCACCTGGCGCGTGCGCCTGGATTCCGAAAAGTGCGTGGCCTGCGGGCTGTGCGTGAAGGTCTGCCCCGTCAAGGCCATGGAGACCCAGTTGGAGAACGGCGTCCTTTAACCACAGGGAGCTGTCATGGGCGAGGAACAACGCACGTACCTGCGCATCCCCACCAACCTGCGCGGCAGGTTGCGCCTGCTGTCCACTGGGGCCGAGCTGCCCCTGTTCCGCGAGGCTCCCATCGCCAGCGTGAGCGTTTCGGCGCACGAGCTCAAAAGCTCCGGATTGAGCGAGGCGCTGGTGAACACCCTGATGGCCATGGACCGCAAACTGGACCTGCTCATCGGCATCCACGCCCAGGACAGCCTCCAGGCGGATTTCCCCTACCCCGTGGACGCCGTGGAGATCTCCGGCGCGGGGGTCAAGGTGGCCTCGGTCGAGCCCCTGCCCCTCAGGGTCGGCCAGTACGTGGAGGTGGTGCTCACCCTCACCCAGCTGCCCGTGCGCATGGCCGGCGCCCTCGCCCAGGTGGTGCGCGAGGAGGAGGTGGACGGCCGCGCGGCCTGGGCCCTCGATTTCACCAAAATCCGTGACAGGGACCTGGAAACCATCGTACAGTTCGTCTTCCAGACCCAGCGGGACGAACTGCGCCTGAAAAAGTGGGAGTAACCCGGTGACAGCCAAGCACGAGACCATGATCGAAGAGGTGATGGACCGCTACATGGACGAAATGGTGGAGAACCTCAAATCCGCCATCACCCAGGCAGTGGAAAAGGAACTCTCGCGCTCGCTGACCCGGTCGCTCTTGCAGAGCGAATTCTACAAGCGCCTCAGCGAGGACATGCGCGGCGGGCTCCAGTCCATCTACAAGGAGCTGGCCAGCGCCCGACAGGAGTCCGGCGGGACGGAGATCACCAAGGAAAAGAAGCGCGCCGACCAGCTCTTCAGCGAAGCCGCGCAGCAGCTCGACGACATCCTGGCCACCACCGAGAAGGCTACCGGCGACATCATGGACATCGTCGAGAAGCACATGGAGACACAGGCCAAGTCCAACCAGATCCTGCACTCGCTCAAGTCCGGCGGCGTCACCAAGGAGCAGCTCAAGGAGCTGCGCGACATGAGCGACGAGCTCAACGCCGACCTCATGAGCATCATGACCGCCCTCTCCTTCCAGGACCTCACCGGTCAGCGCATCAAGCGCATCATCGGGGCCATCAAGAACGTGGAGTCCATCGTGCTGGACCTCTACCTCTCCACGGGCCTCAAGGTGCGCGCCCACGAGGAGGAGCCCGAGAAGACCATCGAGGAGATCGACGCCCAGGCCACCCGCCAGGTGAACGAACTCAAAGGGCCGCAGCTGGAGTCCAACCAGGCCTCCGTGGACGACCTGCTGGCCTCGCTGGGGATGTAAGGGCGCGGAGCGCAAGACGCGCGGAACGCGCGCGCAGAGACGACAAGATGACGGGGGCTTCGGCCCCCGTTTCATTTGAGGGACGCGGGAGCCTTCCGGAAATCGTCATCCAGGGCCGCCACCGGCTCGCCGGGCCTCCCGGGCTGCCCCGGATACTCCTTCACGAGCTTGCCGTCGCGACACCAGACGAGGGCGGTCCCCCAGCGCCGGGCGTCCTCCCGGGCGCGCAACGCGGCGCGCTCCAGGGCCTTATGGATGTCCGCAAGCTCCAGGGACCTAAAACCGGTTTCACAAGACATCGATTGCCCCCTCTTCGATGAGAAACAGCAGCGTCACCCGGTATCCCTATTGCCTCCACTCCGGAATCTTCATAGCATAGCCTTTGCCGCTCAGCGTGGTCTCGAAGGCAAACGACTCACGCACTGTAATCTACCGATTGATTTCCTGGAGCATCAGTTTCCCAGCGCGCACGGCGGCCAGTTCCGGGGCCAAGGGTGACAACCCCTGTGCAAGATAATCAGCATTGATGAAGGTCAGGCAACCGCCTTCCCGAGGCAGGAACTCCCGCGCGAACGTCGTCTCCCCGGCCCCGTTCGGCCCGGCGATGATCAGGATGTCCCTGTCCACGCCTCAGCCCGCCTTGATCCCGTACTGCTTGCGCCATTCGTCCAAAAAGAGAATCGCAGTCTCCACGGCGTCCAGCTTCCCGGCCCTGGCGCGAAGCGCCCAGACCAGATCCTTGAAGGGAACGTCCTCGGAGAGCCCCAGGCTGGCCAGCAGCTCCCGGGCCCTTCCGGCGTAGGCCTCCGGCAGGGCGTCCAGGGCCGATTCCTCGTTGCGCGGGGCGGGCCAGCCCTCCAGGCGCTCCTCCAGGAAGGCCAGGAGCGTCCGCATGCGCGCCTGGTAGGTGTGGTCCGCAAGCGCCCTGGCGCGCGCGCGCTCCGCCCAGGCCCTGCGCTCCTCCGGGGCGCGCAGGAAGTGCTCCAGGCGCTCCTTGAGCTCCTCCATGCTCCCGAAGGTGGCCAGCTCGTCCGGGCCGAAGAGCTCCGGCAGCAGCTCGCGGCGGTCCACCAGCTGGAAGGCCCCGCACATGGCCAGCTCGAAGGTGCGCGGGTTCACGAAATCGCCGCCCGAGACCAGCTCCTTGGCGCTCACGCTGGAGTGCAGGTTCAGGTTCACGGCCGTGGCGTTGAACACCTTCACGCCGTCCTCGGGGCTCACCCGCTCGCCGCCGCGCTGCACCAGGGGGGCCAGCGTCTCGTCGCCATCCCAGTCCGAGCCCCAGATCTTCAGGCCGTGGCCCATCAGCTCCCGGAAGGCCAGGCGGCGGTTGGGATACCCCGCGCCCAGGAAGGAGACCTCGGCCCCGTAGATGCGCCTCTCCACCGGGGAGAGCTCCAGAGGCCTGTGGAAGGCGGGATCGGCGGCCAGGGGCAGGTAGAGGCTGTTGGGCTGACCGGCCTGGGCCAGCTTCTCGGGAAAATCGCCCTTCTGGATCACGGCGAAAGCGTCGTAATGGCGGGCGTAGGACTCCCAGTAGGTGAAGAGGCGGTGGTCCTCCACGAACCACATCACGGAGGGCGTGCCCGCCTGCTTCAGGCGCTTGAGCACCTGGCGCGAGAGCGGGGCCTGTGCCATGGCCAGCACCAGATCGGGCTGGAAGGTCTCGGCCTTGGCCAGAATGGCCTGCCCCACCACCTGGAGGAAGGCGTGCTCCAGGTAGTCCAGGCGCTCGGTGGTGACCCGCAGGGACTTGAGGGCCGAAAAAGCCCCGTGGAACGCCGGCGCGTCGAACACCTCCACGCTGTGGCCCAGGCCGACCAGGGCGTCGCGGCAGTAGCGCCCGACGGGCAGGGAGCCGCCGTAGAGCGGCAGGACCACGAGCACGCGCAGGGATCGGTTCATAAAAGCTCATGTAGGGCTTGAGGTTTGTCCAGCAGCCAGTCCGGCTCCTCTTCCAGGCGTTCGGCCAGATCGGGCTCGGGAGGCAGCGACCGGCCCCCCGCAATGCCCAGGTGGCGGGCCACGAAGCCGCGCAGCCGGGCGCGCCCGCCCTCCAGGCCGTCCGTGCCCGCGAAGGGTTCGCAGAGCGCGCCCAGGGCGTCGAAGCCCGTGCGGAAGCCCACAAGTCCGGGAGGCGGGTCGCCCGCGAGCCTGCCCGAGACGAGGCGCAGGAACTCCCGGCGGCGGAAGGCCTCCAGACAGGCCCAGCCGTTGGGGCACGGGACGGACTCCCGGCAGGGCGAGCAGGGCTGCACGGCCTGCCAGACCATGTGTCCGGCGCCGTAGGGTCCCGTCTCGTGGCACCAGGCCGAGGAGAGGAAGAAGGCCGTAACGGGCACGCCCAGGTGCGCGGCCAGGTGCATGGCCCCGGTGTCCGGGGTGAGCACGCGGTCCAGGCCCTCAAGGCGCGAGGCCAGCTCCGTGAGCGAGGTGCGCCCGGTGAGGTCCTTAGCGCGTGCCGCCAGTTTCGGCGGCAGCAGGGAGACCAGGGCCTTGGCCGCGGGACGCTCCGCCGCCGTTCCCAGCAGCAGGATGTCCTCTCCGGACACGGCGGGCAGCGCGGCCTGCACCACCCCGGCCAGCACGTCCGGCGGCAGGGAGCGCCGCGATTCGCGCCCTGCCAGCACCAAGCCCAGCCCCCCTCCCCTGCCCTCGGCTGCGGGATTCACGGCCTCGGGATCGGCCATGGGCAGGGCGAAGGCGGCCCAGAAATCTTCCAGGTTCACCCCGCCGTGGCGGCGGTTGCGGGTCCAGCGCAGGGCCATGCAGGCCCAGGGATCGCGCAGGGGTTGGCCCAGGTGGAGCTTGTGGCCGCGCACGATGCCGGGGTCGAAAAGGGCCGAGACGGCCAGGCTCATGCCCGAGTGATTGAGGTTGTGGACGCGGTGGAAGTCCACGCCCGCAAGTTCCGCCAGGACGCGCTCCGTGGCGGCCGGGTCCGGGCGGGAGTGGGCGTCCAGGGCGTGCGTCACGGCCCGGGGATAGACCAGACGGGCCAGGGCTTCCAGGGAGCGGTCCACCAGCAGATGAACCGTGCGCCCGGCGGACTCCAGGCCCAGCACGAGGCGCTTGGTCTGGATCAGGTCGCCGAAGCGCGCCAATTGGATCACCAGGGCCGGTTTCATGGTCTTTTGGGTTATCCCAAGGCCGGGGGGAAAGAAAGTGGCTTTGCGGTCCGGGCGGGATTTGTTATGGTGCTCCGCCATGCGATATTATCCACTCTTCGCGGACCTCACCCGCAAGCGCTGCCTCGTGGTCGGCGCAGGCGAGGTGGGGCAGCGCAAAATCGGCGCGTTGGCCTCCTGCGGGGCCAGCGAGATCCTCGTGCTGGACACGCGCGAGCCCGACGCCTCCATGGGCGAGGTGCTCGCCCTGCCCGGCGTCTCCTTCGAGCAGCGCTCCTTCAAGGACGAGGACCTGGACGGCCGCTTCCTGGTGATCGCCTCCACGTCCGACGAGGAGCTCAACTGGCGCATCAGCCGCGCCTGCGAGGCCAGGGGCATCCTGTGCAACATCGTGGACCAGCCCGAGAAGTGCAGCTTCATCGTGCCGGCCCTCTTCACCCAGGGGGACCTCACGGTGGCCATCTCCACCGGCGGCGCCTCCCCGGCCCTGGCGCGCAAGATCCGCAAGGGCCTGGGCGAGTTCCTGGGCACGGAATACGGCGCGGCGCTCCTGCTCATGAGCAGGCTGCGCCCTCTGGTGCTGGAACTGGGGCTCGGCTCGCCGCGCAACGGGGCCATCTTCCGGGGCCTGGTGGACTCCGGCCTCCTGGAGGCCCTGGAGGCCAGGGACCGGGCCACGGCCGCCGACCTGCTGGAACGGCACATCCCGACGCAGCTTGCCCCCCGCATCCCGGAGCTCCTGGATGGACTTTGCTGACATCGTCTTCTACGCCGTGTTGGCCCTCTACCTGACGGGCAGCGCAAGCCACATCTGCGGCGTCTTCTCCCGCGCGCGCGCCCAGCGCCTGGTGGGCGGGGCGGCCAGCGGCGCGGGCTTCGCCCTGCACGGACTGTGGCTGGCGCTCCTGCTGGCGCGGGACCCGGCCCTGGCCCTGGCCAGCGGCGAATTCTACCTGAGCCTCTTCTCCTGGTGCCTGGTGCTCACGCTGTTCATCCTGTGGATCAGGCTGGGCATGTCGTTCCTGGGGCTCATCGCCACGCCGCTGGCGCTGGTGCTGCTGCTGGGCTCCCAGGCGGTCTCTGCGGCGCGCCTGCCGCTGCCCACGTCCCTGGCGGGGCTCTTCTTCGGCCTGCACATCGGCACGCTCTTCGGGTCCATGGGGCTCATGGCCATGGCCGGGGCGGCCGGGGCGGCCTATCTCAAGCTGGAGCGGCGCATCAAGGCCAAGGAGAAGCTCACGGGCGTGTGGGCCGCCCTGCCCTCCCTGGACCGCCTCGACGCCGCCAACCGTCTGGCCGTGGTGGCGGGCTTCCCGCTCTACACCGTGGGCCTGCTCTCGGGTTTCCTGTGGGCCGGGCTCACCTGGAAGCGCTTCTTCTCGTGGGACCCCAAGGAACTCACGGCGGTGTTCATCTGGCTTCTGTTCGCCTACCTCTTCCACCAGCGCCAGGCCCTGGGCTGGCGGGGCCGCAAGACGGCCTGGCTGGCCATCTGGGTGTGCGGGCTCACCTTCCTCTCCATGCTGGGGATCAACTTCTTCGTCAAGACGCACCACAGTTTCGCCTGATGCAGCACGACATCCATCTCTTCGGACTCAACCACCGCACCGCCGGAGTGGACGTGCGGGAGTGTTTCGCCCTCAAGGACCAGGAAGCCTTCGAAGCCTGCGTGCACGCCCTGGGCCGCGCCGTGGACGAGGTCATGGTGCTCTCCACCTGCAACCGCGTGGAGATCCTCGTGGTGGCGAAGCCCGGGGCCGGAGCCGCGCAGAAGGTGCTGACCTGCTGGGCGGAGTCCAGCGGTCGCGAATCGCCGGACCTAGCCCCCCACGTCTACGCCCACAAGGGCCTGGACGCCGTGGAACACCTCTTCCGCGTGGCCTCGGGGCTCGATTCCATGGTCCTGGGCGAGCCCCAGATTCTGGGCCAGCTCAAGCAGGCCTACAAGGCCAGCGTGGAGAAGAACCAGGCCAAGGTGGTGGTGAACCGCCTGCTGCACAAGGCCTTCTCCGTGGCCAAGCGCGTGCGCACGGAGACGGGCATCGGCGCCAGCGCCGTGTCCATCAGCTACGCCGCCGTGGAGCTGGCCAAGCGCATCTTCGGCGACATGGCCGACAAGAAGGCCATGCTCGTGGGCGCGGGCGAGATGGCGGAGCTTGCCGCCACCCACCTGGCCGGGGCCGGGGTGCGCGAACTGCGCGTGGTCAACCGCACCTTCGCGCGCGCCGAAGAGCTGGCCCAACGCTTCAAGGGCAAGGCCCACGTCTTCTCGGAGCTGATCGACCGCCTGCCCGAGGTGGACATCGTGATCACCTCCACGGGGTCGGCCGAGCCCATCATCCGGGCGCGCGACATCAAGGACGTGCTCAAGAAGCGCAGGCAGCGGCCCATGTTCTTCATCGACATCGCCGTGCCCCGCGACATCGACCCCGACGTCAACAGCCTGGACAACGTCTACCTCTACGACATCGACGACCTCAAGGAAGTGGTGGAGGAGAACAAGGCCCAGCGCCAGGCCGAGGCCGAAAAGGCCCGCGAGATCATCGGCGTGGAGACGGCCAAGTTCGGCACGTGGCTCGAATCGCTGGACCTCCAGCCCACCATCGTGGACCTGCTCGGACGCGGCGAAGACCTCGCCCGCAAGGAGCTGGCCAAGACCCTCAAGCGGCTCGGCCCCGACTGCACCGACGAGACCCGCGCCGCCGTGGAGACTCTGGCCCTGACCCTGGCCCGCAAGCTCTACCACGACCCCCTGGTCTTCCTGAAGCGCCGCTCCCAGGAGGAAGGCGGCGGCGAACGCTTCCTGGACATCACCCGGCGCATGTTCAATCTGGACGGGGAGGCCGTCCCCCCGGACGCCCACCTGGACCGCAAACCTGCCGAGGAGAACTAGCGCATGCGCGCCTATACCGTGGACGAACTCTCTCCCGAGGACGTGGAGAAAATCGAGGAGGCTCTGGCCCGCAAGGGCTGGACGGGTTCCATCAAAGGCATGTATTATATTCCCGTTCCGGATGACCGGCTCGGCCCGGAACAGCGCGAGCACGCCCAGTCCTGCGGTCCGTTCTTCCTGCCCCTCGAGACCGGCGACGGCTGGGTGCGCCTGGAAATGCTGGTGCGTTCGCGCCAGATCCTGCGCTGCTCCTGCGTGGCCTACGCCTGCAGGGAACTGCGAGAACACATGATCGACCTCGTCGACGGCCTGATCCGCGAACTGGACATCGCCGTCTAGGAGCCCCCATGCGCCCCATCGTCTGGAACGAAAGCCTTTCGGTGCACATCCAGGAGATCGACCTCCAGCACCGCCACCTCATCGGGCTGGTGGCGGGCCTTCAGAAAGCCCTGGAGGACGGTGAACGAGACACCCTGAGCGGAGTCCTGCGCGAACTCAACACTTACGTTCGCGATCACTTCACTGCGGAAGAGCGCTGGATGGCCCGTTACGACTTCCCCGGCCTGGCCGTCCACGCCGACGCCCACGAAGCATTCGTTGAAAAGCTCCTGCGCTTCGAGCTGGACCATCTGGCGGGGCAGGCCCAGGTTTCCGAGGAGTTGCTGGACTACCTGATGGCCTGGATCGTGGACCATGTCATGGGCATGGACCAGGGCTACGCCCGGTTTTTCATCGAAAAAGGGGTGCTCTGAGTCCATGATCGCGCCCACGGGCCTCCAGGCGCTGCCGCCCTGGTGCGCCCGGCTCTGCCTGGGCGTGGAACGCTTCCTTTCGGAACAGACGCCTGCCGCCCTGGGCCGGGGCCCCCTGCTGGTGGCCGTCTCGGCCGGGGCCGACTCCACGGCCCTGGCGCACATCCTGGCCGCCCTGGCCCCCCGCCTGGGCATCGTCCCCGTCGCCGTCCACCTGGACCACGGCCTGCGCCCCGAATCCCCCGAAGACGCCACCTTCTGCCGCACCCTGGCCCGGAACCTCGGCATGGAGTTCCACGCTGCGGCCCGGAACGTGCGTGACCTGGCCGCCAGCCAGGGCCTGGGCCTGGAAGACGCCGGACGCACGGCACGCTACGCCTTTTTCGGGGAATCCCTCGCCCGCACCGGCGCGTGCGCCGTGGCCCTGGCCCACCACCTGGACGACCTGGCCGAGGACCAGCTCCTGCGCCTGATCCGGGGCGCGGGCTGGCCCGCCCTGGGCGGCATGCCCGCCTGGGACCCGGCCCGGCGCGTGCTGCGTCCCCTGTTGCTCACCCCCAAGGCGCACCTGAGGCGCTTCCTGGAGGAGACCGGTTCCCCTGGCGTGAAGACTACTCCAACGCCGACCCGGCCTTCACGCGCAACCGCATCCGCCACGACGTGCTCCCCCTGCTCGCTCGTGAAAATCCGGACTCTCTCGGCCGTGCCGCCGAACTCTGGCGGCAGGCCCGCCAGGACGAGGCCCACTGGGAGCACCTGACGGCCCAGGCCCTGGCCGAAGCCGTCCGACCCGAGGCTGCTTCGCCGTCCGCAAAGGCCGCAGCGCCCCGCCCCGCCCGGACGGGCACGGCGACCCCATGCGTCCCGGCATCCTCCGGGCCTGGTGAGCCGGAGGCCGCCGCCGCGCAGGCCGGAGAGCGCCCATGCCGGGCCTTCAGCCGCGCGCGGAATGCCGACGGCCCCGCCCCGACGCCCTCGACGGGCGAATGCCCGCGCGGGGCCTGCCCGGGCGCGCATTCCGAGGGAGGGTCCTTCCCCCGCGCGACGGGCTCAAGCCCCAGCGGCGCAAGGCTTGCGAGCCTCCTTGCGGACGTGGTGCACGGCGCGACGGACTTCGCGGGAGCGCACCCCGCCAACGCGCCGGGTCCCATCGATTTCCTGCCCGCCCGGGTGCTCAGGGGGGCCTCACCCGCCCTGCGCCTGCGCCTCTACAAGCGCGCCGTGGAATCCCTGGGTCCCGGTCAGCCCCTGGGCGCGGCCCTGCGCAGGCTGGACGAGGCCTGGCTGGCCCGGGCCACGGGCAGGCGCATCCAGTTTCCAGGCGGCAAGGAGGCCCGGGTGGAGCGCACGGGCGTGCGCTTTTGCCCCGCTCAAACGCGCACCGGCGTTGACACTTCCGGAGACCAGGGGTAGGAAGCACCGATTGTTATTTTTTAAACAAGGAGGCGGCGCGTGAATATCCTGATCTTCGGGCCCAACGGCAGCGGCAAAGGCACTCAGGGTGCCCTGGTTCAGAAGAAGTACAACCTGGCCCACATCGAGTCGGGCGGCATCTTCCGCGAGCACATCAAGGGCGGAACCGACCTCGGCAAGAAGGCCCAGGAGTACATCAACCGCGGCGACCTGGTGCCCGACGAAATCACCATTCCCATGGTCCTGGAGACCCTGAAGGCCAAGGGCGCGGGCGGCTGGCTCCTCGACGGCTTCCCCCGCAACACCGTGCAGGCCCAGAAGCTCTGGGAAGCCCTGCAGCAGGAAGGCATGAAGATCGACTACGTCATCGAGATCCTCCTGCCCCGCGAAGTGGCCAAGAACCGCATCATGGGCCGCCGCATCTGCAAGAACGACCCCAACCACCCCAACAACATCTTCATCGACGCCATCAAGCCCAACGGCGACGTCTGCCGCGTCTGCGGCGGCGAGCTCTCCGCCCGCGCCGACGACCAGGACGAAGGCGCCATCGGCAAGCGCCACGACATCTACTACGACACCAACACCGGCACCCTGGCCTCGGCCTACTACTACAAGGATCTGGCCCCCAAGGCCGGCTTCAAGTACATCGTGCTCAACGGCGAGGGCTCCATCGACTCCATCAAGGAAACCCTGCTCGCCCAGCTGGCCTAGCCCGCACGACCGCAGCGAAAGACAGGCCCCGGGACCGCAAGGTTCCGGGGCTTTTCTTTCGGCGCCCGCACGGCGAGGGGACGCCTTGACGGCCCGCGCCGGGATGACAGGTCGAGCCCAGCCGGACGCGCGCCCCCCCCCGGAGGGAGGCGCGAAACCGCCTGCCGATCGAGCCCCGGCCGATTGCCGGAGTTCGGAACCGAGGCTCCGTTCCGGGCATCAGGTCCGATCGGATGACAGGTTTTCTCCCGGCGGAGTAAACGAGGCTCCTGTCCGCCCTCCCCCCACCGGCCCGGGCCGACACCCGCCTCCCCCCGGACGCAAGGGTCTGTTCCGTCCTGGCGCTGTCGGAGAGCGCCCC
>NZ_JBZVFJ010000022.1:0-33089 GCF_058402725.1 Fundidesulfovibrio sp.
ACCCCGACGCCGTGATCGTGGACACCTCGGAACTCACGCTCCATCAGGTGTTCGAGCGCATCATGGACGCCGTGCGGGGCTCATAACCCGTTCAGGGCGAGAAAGCGCTCCAGCATGGCGTTGACCTGCGCGGGCACTTCCAGCGTGAGGAAGTGCCCCGAGCCTGCCACCTGCGCCCAGAGCGCCCCGGGGCAGGCCTCGCGCAGGCGCTGCTGATCCGTGCGAGGGCGCGTGGCCGCCACATAGAGCAGCGGAACCTCCAGCCCGCGCAGGGCCTCCTCCCCGTCAGCCCCCCGCCAGTGCTCGAAGAGGCTGGCCACCACGTGCTGGGGCGTGTCCAGCATGCGCTCCAGGATGGCCTCGCGCCGCTCGGGGTCGTCGGCGGGCTCGAAGGCCGCCTCGAAGTATCGCCGGGCGTAGCCCTGCCAGGTGGGGGAGCGCAGGCCCTCCAAAAGCGTGCGGATGCGCGTGGGGCGTCCCAGGGGGGCCAGGAGGGTGGTGTCCAGGCAGGCCACGGCGGCGGTGAGCGCGGGGTGTCGCCGGGCCAGCTCCAGGCAGATCGCGCCGCCCAGGCTGTGGCCCACGGCCGCCGCGGGGCCGAGACCCAGGGCCTGGATCGTCCGTGCCAGGTCGTCGGCCAGCAGGGCGCAGGTGTAGTCCTGCCGGGGCTTGCCCGACGCACCGTGGCCGCGCAGGTCCGGTGCGACCACACGCCGCGAGTCCCCGAAGTGTTCGATCTGGGGCGCGAAAAAGGTGTGGTCGCAGCTGTTGCCGTGGACGAAGAGGAGCGGCGTGCCGCCCTGGCCGCGCTCGTAGACGTGCAGGACGCAGCCGTCCGGAAGCGTGACGTTCTCGTAACCCATGGAGCTTTCGTACCCTCCGGGCCGGGACCAGGGCAAGTCCTGCCCTTGAGGGATCGGCGTGCGATGGAGGGCGGGGTCCTGCACGGCGGGGGGCTTGTCCAGGGCCATCCGGCATGGACCGTCCGGTCGCGCGGGGAGCGTCCGCCGCCGCGTGTTCCTGGCCGCAGGAGCGTTGCGGTCGCGAAACGCAAGCGCTGACGGAGCGTTACGAAAATGTGACGAGAAGATGCGCCAAAGCATTCACATTTTTCATCCGGGCGGTCCAAGTGCGCGCTGCGCCAGGATAAAAAACACTTGCGCGCGTTTGCGGCAGGAGTAGAAAGGAGTCAATGCCGAAGGCGGTCTTCGGCAGGCGGTTCAACTGCAGCGGAGGGTAGCCATCGTTAATCCAGTCTTCCATACCGGGCGAGTGAGCGCCCCCTCGGATTCGTCGAACTGCGCGATCCACTCCCAGGCCTAGCCGGGAGAACGCCGGTCACCCGGCAGGGCGCAGAGGGACGAATCCTTTTTTGGAAGCCGGAGTTTCTTCATGGCCAGAAAGAGTTTGCGGCTCACCCAGGCGTCGGTGGCGGCGTAGGTGATCTGCGCGGGGGAGAGGGTCTTGGCCTCCCAATTGGTGAGGCGGGCCTTCTTGGACACCCGCACCCCCAGAAGCGCGGCCGCCAGGTTGCGCAGCCCCGTCACGGGCCAGCCCACGCGGCGCGCCCATTCCCCCACGTCTTCGAAGGCCTTGGGCGTCACGGGCCCGATCTTGGCCAGGGCGGCCAGGTCGTCGCGCACGGCCACGCCGGCCTTGACCACCTTGCGGTCCCCAAGGATCTCCGCCAGGGATTCCCAGGCCCCGAAGCCTCCGGCTCGCACGAGCACCACAACGTTCTCCCCGGCTAACTGGATGAGCGAGGGGTTGTAGCTCACGCCGCGCTTGAAGGTGGGGCGCGTCTCGGTGTCGAAGCCCAGGACCCGGTCGTTGGCCAGCCGGTCGAGAGCGTCGAGGGTTTCCTGGGCCGTTTCGGCGACGAGGATGTCGCCCATGAAACTGGCGCGGGGCAGGCTGGCCAGTTCTTCCGGGTGCATGGCGCGAGGGGCTTCGAAGGATGGGGTCATGGCGCGGGGGGGAGGGTTTCGAGCGCCGAGGGCGGCGGTGGTTGGGTGAAGTAGCGCTCCACGAATTCGTCGATCACGATGTCGGGTTTTTCGCGAAGAATGGCTTCGGTGTCGAAGTCGCGAACCTTGTTGGCGCTGGTGGGGTAGGGCCAGATCAGGTGGATGCGCGAGAAGTGCTCGGCCAGGAAGGGCATCATTTCGTGCAGGAAGGAGTCGCGGAAGACCACGGCCCTGGGGAGCGAGGCGTCGGCCTGGGAATAGGTGGAAAGTGGCTGGAAGTGGTTGAGCTCGGCGCGTCCGCCGGATTCCTCCCGCGCCTTGAGGGGACGCTTGGGCGTGACCACCAGCTCGTTTTCCTTGTAGATGTCGCCCAGGGCGATCATGTAGGAAAGCCCGCCCTTGAGCCCGGGACGCTCGGAGAAGGCGAAATCGGTCCCCGGCAGGGGCTCCAGCGAAGGGAAGTAGTTCTTGAGCCGCACGGCGGTGGCGCGGTACGCGAAGAAGGCCCCGAAAGGCGTCCAGTGGCTGTCGGTGTGGTAGTAGGCCTTGCCGTTGGCCTTGGCCTCCCGGAGCGCCGGGCGCAGGTCGAGCATGTCCACGCCCGCCTCGGCCAGGGCCTGGCAAAGCTGGTCGAGCTTGCTGTTTTCGCGTGCCTTGTTGAAGCGCGAGGGGATGTGCTCGGGATAGATGCTGGCCTTGTTGGGAGCAACCACCACCATGTAGCGGATGCCGCGGGCGGCCAGCCAGTCGCGGCGGGCCGTGAAGACCTTCACCCACATGCGCAGTTGCGCGGGGGAGTACGGCTCGATGGCCCGGTAGTCCGAAATGACGTTGAGCGAGGGGTTCTCCTGCGCCAGGTAGAGCCAGCCGTCGTTCCCTGCCAGAACCGGGTCCGTGGGCATGGATGCGCCGAAGACGCGGACGTCCAGAAGAGCCTGCCAGCGCACGAGCACCCTGCGCATGCCGAAATTGCGGTCGAGCCAGTTGCGGCTCAGGGTGTTGACGGTCTGGCCCAGGGTCTGAAGGTCGAAGGAGAACTCCGGCAAGGGGCTGGAGTCGCTCTCCTGCAGGGGGACCTCAGGGGAGAATCCGGCGATCTGCGCCATGCACGGAATGCAGATGGCAAGCACGAAGACCGCGATGGTCAACCGGTGCACGGCGGTTTCGGAGTGGTGCGCCTTGCTGCGAAGCATGCCCTAGAACTGGAAGTAGATGAAGGGGTTGTGGGTGCCGCTGGCCAGGGCCATGCACGAGAGCAACAGGATTGCCGGCGTGGCCACGAGGCCGACCAGGGCGTCCACTCCCGCGCCCAGGGCCAGGCTGGGCGCGCGTTCCATGCGATGGCGGCGCAGGTCGCGCAGCCAGGGGATCAGGGGCATGGAGCCGACGACGCCCAGGCAGAGCATGATGAGCACCTTGGGGTTGAGGAAGAGCCCCACGTGCCACTCCTTGCCCGAGGCCTCGGTGAAGCCCGCCAGGGCTTTGATGAAGGCCAGGGCGTGCTCCAGCGAGGTGGCCCGGAAGAACACCCAGCCGATGAGGAACACCAGGATGGTGTAGGCGTGCGGAATGGGCCGCCACGCGCCGTCCAGCCATTTGCCGAAGCGCGAGCGTTCCAGGCCCAGGAAGAAGCCGTGGTAGAGGCCCCACACCACGAAGCACCAGCTGGCCCCGTGCCACAGGCCGCACAGGAAGAACACCAGCACAAGGTTGAAGGTGACGCGCGCCTCCGAGCAGCGGTTGCCGCCCAGGGGAATGTAGAGGTAGTCGCGGTACCAGGTGGAGAGCGAAATGTGCCAGCGCCGCCAGAATTCGCGGATGCTGCGCGAGATGTAGGGGTAGTTGAAGTTCTCCATGAACTTGAACCCGAACATGTGCGCCAGTCCGATGGCCATGTCGGAGTAGCCGGAGAAGTCGAAGTAGATCTGCAGGGCGTAGCAGATCAGCCCCAGCCAGGCCACCGGGGTGGTGAGCTGGTCGGCGGGGATGCCGAAGATCTTGTCCGCAGGGAGGGCCAGCACGTTGGCGATGAGCACCTTCTTGCCCAGGCCCGCCACGAAGCGGTTGATGCCCATGGCGAAGCGTTCGCTGGTGACGGTTCGCCGGGTGAGCTGGTCGGCGATGTCCTTGTAACGGATGATGGGACCCGCCACCAGTTGCGGGAAGAGCGAGATGTAGAGCGAGAGCTGCGGCAGGGAGCGGTTGGGCGGCGTCTGCCCCCGGTAGATGTCCATCAGGTAGGAGATGCAGTGGAACGTGTAGAAGGACACGCCGATGGGCAGGTGGATCTTGCCGATCTCCACGGGACGCAGCCCCAGGGGGGCGGCCACGTAGAGATTGAGGTTGTCCACGATGAAATTGCAGTATTTGAAGATCACCAGGAGGGTGATGTTGAAAGCGATGGCCAGGCCAATCTGGAGCTTGGCGGAAGAGCGCAGGTGGGCCTTGTGCACCCAGAGCCCGAAGAAGTAGTTGGCCATGATGGAAATGGCCATCACCACGGTGTAGATGCCTTCGCCCCAGGCGTAGAAGATGAAACTGGCCAGAAGAAGCACCAGGTTCCTCAGGCCCAGGGTCGGTGCGGCGACATAATAGAGCAGCAGCACCAGCGGCAGGAAATAGAACAGGAACGATGCGGAGCTGAAAACCATGATGTCCTGCGATCAAGCGGATTGGAAGGGAAGGCCCCGTGGGACTCGGGCCAATTACCCGATGGCCGTGGTTTTGACAACACCCGTTCCAGGCGGTAGCTCCACGGCCGGAGGATCGCCGTGGACCAGACACCCGTGACCGTGGGCGTGGCCTACGCCCAGGGCTTCGCCCGACGCTGGCAGGCCCTGATGCTCGACCATCTGGGCGGCTCAGGCCTGCCCGTGCCCCTGCCCGGACGCCAGGAGGAATCACTGCCCCTGCCCTGGCGCGCGCTGCTGGCCGCGCAGCGGCTTGTCATGCGTCCGTCCCTGGACCTCTTTGCGCCCTGGACGCCCTCCCCGGCCGAGGGAGACGCCCGTCCGTCGGTGCTCGTGCTGCCGCCCGGCCTGGACCTCCCGGCCGGGACCCCGCCTGCGCCCCTGGGCGTGCTGCGCCTGGAGCCCGTGCATCCGCTGCGCATGGCGGACGGAGCCGTGGAGGCCCGCCTGGTCTGGGAGCGGCCCGGCCTCGCGCCGCGCCTGGCGGCCGTCGCCTCCACCTGCCTGGACGCCCCCGCGCCCCTCAAATGGGCCACAGCCCACATGGCCAAGGCGGCCGCGCTGCCCGCCTGGACGCTCGGGCGCTACGCCCGGGAGGGCGAGGCCTTCTGGGAGTCCCTGCCCGAGGCGACGGCCCTGGAGCCCTTCCGACCCGGCCCCGCCGCCTGGGCGGGCTTCGCCGCGCGCCTGGCCGCCTGGGGCCTGGAGCGCGCCTGGTTCGACCTGCTCCACCGCCGCCAGTGGCATCTGGCCCTGCGCCCCGGCGACGGCGACCCCCTGGCCCCGGATTTCGCCGCGCGCCCCTTCACGCCGCTCTTTCCGCCCAAGGGCACGGGCTGGGCCGATCCCTTCCTTTTCGAGCACCAGGGCAGGCGCTGGCTCTTCGCGGAGGAAATCCCCGGACAGGGGCGCGGCAGGCTCTGCGTGCTGGAGGAGCGGCCCGGCGGGGGCTTCGGCAACGCCCGGCGCATCCTGGAAGAGCCTTTCCACCTCTCCTATCCCCAGGTGTTCGACCACGACGGGCAGGTCTGGATGGTCCCCGAGACCGGGGCGGCCGGCCAGGTGCGGCTCTACCGCTGCAAGGACTTCCCCCTGCGCTGGGAGCTGGACCGGGTGCTCCTGGAAGGGCCGGCGACGGACGCCACGTTCCTGGAGCACGGCGGGCGCTGGTGGCTCTTCGCCACGCTCAAGCGCCCCGGCGGCTCCTCCTGGGACGAGCTCCATCTCTTCCACGCCCCGGACCGTTTCGGCCCCTACGAGCCCCATCCCTGCAACCCCGTGGTGCGCGACGTGCGTCGCGCGCGTCCGGGCGGGCGGGTGTTCTCACGGGGCGGGCGGCTCTACAGGCCCGGGCAGGACAGCTCGGGGCACTACGGGCGCGCCCTGGCGATGCTTGAGATCACGCGGCTGGACGCGCAAGGCTACGGCGAACGTCCCGCCGCGCGTCTGGAGGCATCCCTCGTGCCCGGCAGCTTCTGCCTACATGCCTTTGAAGCCCAGGGGGGCCTTGAGGTCGTCGACGGGCAGCGCTTTGTCCCACTCTGGCGGTGACATGGCGGGGTCGGCCTCGCGCACGGCCCCGGCCTTGACGATCTCCACAAGGTCGCAGGAGACGCCGCGCTTGAGCCCCTTGAAGGACGTGGCCCGCAGTTCCACTTCCTGGTTCTCCTTGAGGTCCGGGGAGGGGTGGTCCGTGAGGTAGACGCCGGTGACGCGCACCACATAGCGGGTGCCGCCCGCGTCCACGGCCAGTGCGCGCACGATGCCGTCCACGTTTTGCACGCCCGCCACCACGCCGGAGAGCAGCACGGGCTTGTCGGTTTCCCGGCCAAGGTACGTGAGCAGGGCGAAGAGAGCCAGACAGGCGAAAAAGAGTTTGTAGGGTTTTTTCAGGTCGTTGACGCGCATGGTGCTCCTCTTGAAAGCCGTGTGGCCCGCGTCTTGCTAGGAATTTTTCCAAGCAAGGAGGCTCACATGGCCAATCACATCGAATCATCGTTGCTGGACGCCCTGGCGGCCAGACAGAAGACGGACCCGGCCAACCTTCACGAACTCGACAGCGCGGACGTGGCCATCTCTCACGAGGCGCTTTCTGCCATCGGCAAGGCGGCGCGCTCGCTGCTTTCGGCTGCGCTGGGCGCTGCCGGGGCGGGCGACATGCCCGTGGGAGAGATCGTGAAGCTGTTCGCCTCGAAACTCTACTGGAACGAGGCCGGGGGCGAACTGATCATGTGCGCGGCCATCGCCGGGCGCACGGTGTGCCTGCCCGTGCCCGCCGGACACTGGAACGTGCCCGTGCGCGGCAGCGTGCAGTGAGCCCCGGGAGGGCTCAGGCCCGCTCGGCGGCCTTCACTTCGTCCCAGAGGCGGTCCCAGTCCGCCAGCTTGAAGCAGGAGGCGTCCTGGCCGCGCTGGCGGGCCAGGGCCTCCATGGCCTCGAAGCGGCGCAGGAAGGCGGCGTTGGCCCCCTCCAGGGCGGCGTTGGCCTTCACGCCCAGCCTGCGGCCGTATTCCACCAGCGAGAACAGGTAGTCCCCGAATTCCGCCTCCACGCGCGCCTGGTCGCCCTGGGCGCGCGCCTCCTGAAGCTCTTTCCACTCCACGGCCAGCTTGGCCTCCTGGGCCTGGTCCGACTCCCAGGTGAAGTGATGGCGCGCGGCCTTGGCGTTGAGCCGGTAGGCCTTGAGCAGGGCGGGCAGGCCCCGGGGCAGCGAGGCGAAGATGCCGCCCGGGTCCTCTTTCTCGCCGCGCTTGATGCGCTCCCAATTGCGCAGGAGTTCCTCCTTGTTTTCGACGCTCAGACCCTCGAAGACGTGTGGGTGGCGGCGGATCATTTTGGCCGAGGAGGAATCGATGGCCTGGGCCAGGGTGAAGGTCCCGCGCCCCTCGTAGAGTGCGCCCACGAAGCAGAGCAGGAAGAGCACGTCGCCCAACTCCTCGGCCGCGCCCGCCTCGTCACCGGAGCGGATGGCCTCCACCAGTTCGTGGGCCTCCTCGATCACGTAGTCGCAGAGGGTTTCGGGGGTCTGGGCCTGGTCCCAGGGGCATCCGCCCGGTCCAAGCAGGGAGGCGACCACCTGGCGCAGCTTGGCCAGGGAGTCGCCGGAGGGGTCTTGCATGGGGGTCATCCTTTCTTGGGCTGCTGGCCCTGCTGGCCGGCGGGTTTGGCCGGTGCGTCCTTGGGCTTGGCCGGCTCCGGCACGGGCTTGGTCTGCGGGACCACCGGGCCGGGCGTGAGGTTCTTGAGCTTCTGCTTCCAGTCCGGCGGGATGTACTGGGTGAGGAAGCCGTCCACCTTCTCCAGCACGGGCACCAGGCGGGAGGTGGCCATGAAGTCCGGCCTGGGCAGGAGCACGGTCCAGACCCAGAGGACCAGCGCCGTGACGAGGATGCCCTTGGCCAGCCCGAAGAAGCCGCCGAAGAACTTGTTGGCCCAGTCGATGAGCGTGAGCTTCATGAGCGTGGTGAGCCCGGACACCAGGAGCGAGCAGGCGATCATCACGCCGACGAAGAGGATCAGGAAGGCCGCCGGGGCGGCGAAGGCCGGGTTGGAGACCAGGGGCGTGAGGTGCGGCGACACGGCAGGGGAGTAGGCCACCGCCAGCTTGAAGCCCAGGATCAGGGCCAGGATGGACGCCGCCTCCTTCACCAGACCACGGATGTAGCCCCGCACGAAGAAGAAGCCCCAGATGATGAGCAGCGTGAGGTCCGCGATGTTCACGCGGCCTGCCTAGCAGCTTTTTCCCGGGAGGCAAAGCGGGACGTGCGGTCCCGCCCGGACGTGGGGCCAGGCCTGACCGCGCCCGGCGCGAACCGGGCGTGCAGGGCAGACGGGACGCGCCCTGTCGACGCGCCCGATTCCAGGACTCGCGCTCTTCAGCCGTGGGGCAGGCCCGGGGGGACGCGGCCCTGTTCCAGTTCCAGCAGGAGGCGCTTGAGGGCCAGGCCGCCCCGGTAGCCCGTGAGGCTGCCGTCCGACCCCACCACGCGGTGGCAGGGGATGACCAGGGGGAGCGGGTTGCGCCCGTTGGCCGCCCCGGCGGCCCGTGCCGAGCCCGGGCGTCCCGCGCGGGCTGCGATGTCCGCGTAGCGGGCCGTGCGGCCGTAGGGCACTCCCTGCACCGCCGCCCAGACGGCCAGTTGAAAGGGCGTGCCACGGGGGGCCAGGGGCAGGTCGAAGCTTCTCAGCCCGCCCGCGAGGAAGGCCTGGAGCTGGCGCGCGGCCTCGCGCAGGAGCGGGGTGGTCGCGGGGTCGCATCCCTGGGGCACGGGGTCGCCGGGAAAGAGGACCATGGCCAGCGCCTCGTCCCGCTCCGCCAGGCCCAGGCGTCCGGCGGGGGTGTCCATGTGGAGGAGGTTCACGGTTCGGTCTCCCGTGCGGCGCGGACCTGTCCGGGCGTGCGGCCGGTGAGCTCGCTGAAGCGCCTGTAGAAGGTGGAAAGGCTCTCGAAGCCGCTCTCCAGGGCGGCCCGGGCCACGGGCAGGGAGGTCGTGCGCAGAAGCTCCAGGGCCTTTGCCACGCGCAGTTCGTCCAGCATTTGACGGGAGGTGAGGCCGGTGCGGGCCTTGAGGAGCCGGTCGAGCCGGTCGCGCGAGACGCCCAGGCCGTCCAGTTCCCGTCGCAGGGCGTCGGGGTCGTGGGCGAGTCGGTCCAGGAGCGCCTGGGCCTGACGCACCATGTCGCGGGCCGGGTCGTGCTCCGCCAGGTCCGGCCGACAGCGGGCGCAAGGGCGGTATCCGGCCGCCTGGGCCTCGGCCGGGCCGGGAAAGTAGCGGACGTTGGAGCGCCTGGGCGTGCGGGAGCGGCAGGAGGGTCGGCAGAACACGCCCGTGGTGCGCACGGCGTAGACGAACGAGCCGTCGGCCGCCGCATCGCAGGAGCGCACGGCGTCCCATCGGGCGTCGTCGGAGAGGGGAAGGGGGGCGGCGTCGCGTGCGTCCATGGAGGGAGGCATAGCCCAAGGCGGGGGCGGCGTCTTCCCGGATTCCGGCGGGCAATTGGAGCGGTCCTTGACGCAGCCGGGTGGCAGGTCTATTTGTGGCTCATACGGGGAACAATGTAGCCGGGCGTACGCACGTGTCCGGAGTCCGCTGGAGGATTCGGGGCCGCCGCGACGCCGCGAGAGGGCATGCAGCCATGAAAACGGAAACGATTCGCGCGAGGATCGATCCTGTCCTGAAGGGGCAGGCCGAGGAGGTCATCGACGCGTTGGGGCTCACGCCGAGCGCGGTGATCCAGATGCTCTACAAGCAGATCGTGTACACGCGGGGCCTGCCCTTCGAGGTGCGCATGCCCAACCGGGAAACCCTGGCGGCCGTGGAGGAATTGCGCGGCGGCGGCGGAGAGCGCGCGGCGAGCGTCAAGGACATGCTCGCGCAGATGATGCAGGACGACGAGTGATCGCGCGCGTGCGCTGGTCCGGCCAGTTCAAGAAGGACTACCGCCGGGCGGCGAAACGCGGCAAGGGGATGGGGAAGCTGCATGCGGTCCTGGAAATGATCGAGCAGGAAAAGCCCTTGCCCGAGTCGGCGAAGGACCACGCACTCGTCGGCAGCCTGCGTGGCTTTCGGGAACTGCATGTGGAGCCGGACTGGCTGCTGGTGTACCGGGTGGACGGGGAGTGTCTGGAACTGGTCCGTACGGGCAGCCATGCGGATTTGTTCGGTTGAAGTCCGGTCTCAGGCCGGAAGCCTTCCCTCCAGCCCCAACAACCACCGCTTCATCTCCAGCCCCGGCCCGTACCCGCCGATCCTGCCTCCTGCGGCCAGCACGCGGTGGCAGGGGTACACCAGGGGCCACGGGTTTCTTGCCATGGCCTGGCCCACGGCCCGCGCCGCGCCGGGGCTTGCGCAGCGCGCGGCGAGCTGCCCGTAGGTGAGCGTCTCCCCGGCCGGGATGCGCGCCAGTTCCTGGAGCACCCGGCGGAAGAACGGCGGCTGGGCCGCGAGGTCGATGGGCAGGTCCGGCCATGTCGCCCGCCCGCTCGCCACGTAGCGCGCAAGCGCCTCCTGGAGCGCCCGGCCGTGCGCGGTCTCCGGCAGGGGGGCGTCGCCGCCGTGCGCCCAGCGCAGACGGATGGACGCGAGCCATCCGGCGTCCCAGGCCAGCTCCAGGGCCAGAGGCCCCGCCGTCAACAGCTCCCGGCGCGTCATGGCCTCCCCTCCGGGCGGTACTCCAGCTCCGGGGAGAGCGTCACGCTCATGGCCGCCTGGTGCAACTGGGGCTCCCAGGTCCGTAACTGGTCCTCGGGCGCGAACCAGGCCACGCGGAGGAAGCCCTGGCTCGTCAGCCACGTGTAGGAGCCCATGGCCACCTTGCGCCCGTGCGCCGCCGAGTAGGCCACATCCTTATAATAAGTCATCCGCTTGAGAGGCTGGTGGTCCTTCTCCAGGAAGCGGTGTCCCTCGCCGGGGGCCTGGGCCTCGGAATCGCGCTCGGCCATGACGCCCTCCATGAAGAGGTCCTGCGGACCGCGTTTCCTGCCCGTCTCCACGGAGACGATGAGGTAGGGCAGGGTGAACCATTTCTCGGCCGGGGCCTGGAAACCCATGCGCGTCTTGCGGAACTCGGCCAGGGCCTCCGGGGGTACGGGGCCGGAGAGGCCCCGGCGCTCGAAGAGGTAGAGCTCCAGCGGCGGGATGGTCACGAACCCCGAGGGCAGCGAGATGGTGAAGGACCCCACGGGCGTGGCCAGGCGCGTCTGGGCCGGAGAAGGGGCCGCCTGAAGAAGGCAGGCCAGGGCGAGCAGGGCGACGGCGAAACGGTGCATGGAGCGCTCCCTGGATGCGGTTGCGGCCGGGCGGGCCGGGAAGGGCGGCCAGGCGTGGAGAAGCCTCCGGCCAAAGGGCTGCGGCCTTAGCCATTCCTTGCGGGGCGAGGCGGAGCCGCGCAAGGCGGCGTCAACCCTGCGCGGGCGTCCAGAGGTCGCCCTGCCGCAGGCCCGACGCGGCTGCGGCGCGGCGGATGGCCACGTGCACGCGGCGCTTGTCCCCGGCCCAGGCCGGAGCCAGGAGCTCCCCGTGGGCGGGGTCCGCCGCCAGGCGGTGCACCACCACCTCCGGCGAGAGCCGGGCCAGGGCGCGCGCCAGCCAGGCGGCGTAGCGCTCCAGGGCGATGGGCTCGTACCCCCCGACACGCCAGTGGATCTCCAGGAGGCTGCCCCGGGCCACGTGGAGGTTGTGGAACTTCACCCCCGCCACGGGCAGGGCGGCCACGAAGTCCACCGTGGCGTCCCAGTGGCGCTCGTCCTCGCCGGGCAGCCCGGCCATGAGGTGCGCGCAGACCTTGAGCCCGTGGGCGCTGGCTTCGCGGACCGCGTCCGCGAAGGCCTCCGGGCCGTGGCCACGGTTCACCCGGGCAAGGGTTGCCGGGTTGCAGGTTTGCAAGCCCAGTTCCAGCCAGAGCTCCTTCGCGGGGAAAGCTGCCAGAAGGGACAGCTTTTCGTGGTCCAGGCAGTCCGGGCGGGTGCCCAGGCAGAGGCCCTCCAGGTCGGGGATCCCGGCCAGTTCGTCCAGGGCCCGTGCCAGCCGCCGGGTCGGGCCGTGGGTGTTGGAGAAGGCCTGGAGGTAGCCCACCAGGGCCACGTCGCCCCAGCGCGCCTGCCGGGCCTCGCGCCAGCGCGCCCACTGCTCCGCGAGGGTCAGGGGGGCCAGGCCGGTGCCGGACCCTCGGGCGTTGCAGAAAATGCAGCCGCCCTTGGAGAGGGTTCCGTCGCGGTTGGGGCAGGAGAAGCCCGCGTCCAGGGGGATCTTGCGCGCGGCGCGCCCGAAGACCGCGCGCCAGCGGGCCGAGAGGGCATGGTGGCCCAGGGTGCGGATGGCGTCGCGTGAAACGTGCTTCATGTGGCAGAATCGAGTTGACAACGTGGATGGAATGACTCAACACCAAGCCTCGAACGGGGAGCCCGGCCGGGCCTTCCCCAGCCGACCGAGGGCCGGCCGCGTGCGGCCCGCCTTTTTTTGTCGGCTCGCGACGACCGTCCCGCGCGGCGTCGCCGTGCAATTCGCCAGGCTCCTTACGGTGAGCCAAGGAAGGGATCATGTCCAGACTTTTGGATTCCGCACTGGGATTTTTCTCCAACGACCTGGCCATCGACCTGGGGACGGCCAACACCCTGGTCTACGTGAAAGGCAAGGGCATCGTGCTCTCGGAGCCTTCGGTGGTTGCCGTGAAGAAGGATGCCCGGGGCGTCAACAAGGTGCTGGCCGTGGGGGCCGAGGCCAAGAAGATGCTGGGCCGCACGCCGGGCAACATCGTGGCCATCCGGCCCATGAAGGACGGCGTCATCGCCGACTTCGAGGTCACCGAGGCCATGCTGCGCCACTTCATTTCCAAGGTGCACAACTCGCGCCGCCTGGTGCGCCCGCGCATCATCATCTGCGTGCCCACGGGCATCACCCAGGTGGAGAAGCGCGCGGTGAAGGAATCGGCCCAGTCGGCCGGCGCGCGCGAGGTCTACCTGATCGAGGAGCCCATGGCCGCAGCCATCGGCGCCAACCTGCCCATCACCGAGCCCACCTCCAACATGGTGGTGGACATCGGCGGCGGCACCACCGAGGTGGCGGTCATCTCGCTTTCGGGCATCGTGTACTCGCGCAGCGTGCGCGTCGGCGGCGACAAGATGGACGAAGCCATCATGCAGTACGTCAAGCGCAAGTACAACATGCTCATCGGCGAATCCACGGCCGAGCAGATCAAGATCCAGATCGGCAGCGCGCACCACTCCACGAGCCAGGGCGACATGGAGGTCAAGGGACGCGACCTAGTCACGGGCATTCCGCAGAACATCGTCATCACGGCCGAGGAGATCCAGAAGGCCATTGCCGAGCAGGTGGAATCCATCGTGCAGGCGGTGCGCATCGCCCTGGAGCAGACCCCGCCCGAACTGGCGGCCGACATCGTGGACAGGGGAATCGTGCTCACGGGAGGCGGCGCGCTCCTGCGCGGGCTCGACCAGCTCCTGCGCGAGGAGACCAGCCTGCCCATCGTCATCGTGGACGACCCCCTCTCGGCGGTGGTCCTCGGGTCCGGCAAGGCCCTGGACAACCTGGACGTGCTGAAAGAGGTAACGATCGATTAAGCCCTCGCCCCAGCGCATCGCTCTGGGCCTGCTGGTGGTCCTGTTCGTCTATCTGGGGCTGTTCACCTGGAACATCCGCACCGGATACGTCGACAACCTGGCCAGCCATACGGGCCTTGAACTCACTCGCTGGGTGCTCACGCCCGGCAGGTGGGCATGGTCGCGTCTGTCCGAGTTCTGGGAGCGCTACGTCTACTTCGTGGGCATCCGCCAGGAGAACGAGACGCTGCGCGCCGAGCTGGCCAGCGCCCAGGACGAACTGGTGCGCACCCGCGAGCAGGCCTCCCTGGCGGAGCGCCTCACGAGCCTGCTGCTCATCCAGCCGCCGCCCGAATGGACCCGCGAGGCCGCCCGCGTGATCGCCCACCGCCTGGGGCCCAACGCCGCGCTGGAGACCTTCGTGATCGACAAGGGCAGCCGCGGGGGCGTGGTCGTGAACACCCCCGTGGTCACGCCCGAGGGGCTGGTGGGGCGCGTGCTGCGCAACTCCCTCTCCGCCTCCACCGTGATCATGGTCACCGACCCCAACTCCAAGATTCCCGTGGTCTCCCAGAGGTCGCGCACCCAGGGCATCCTGGCCGGACGCGGGCCGGGGCAGGGCATGATCCTCCAGTACGTGTCGCTCTCGGCCCCCATCGAGGACGGCGAGACCCTCGTGACCACCGGGCTCGAAGGCATCTTCCCCCAGGGGCTGCCCGTGGCGAAGGTGAGCCTCGTCTCGCGCGAGGGCGCGTCGCTTTTTCTGAACGTGCAGGCCCAGCCCCTCTTCGACGCCTCGCGCCTGGAAGAGGTGGCCCTCCTGCGCAAGGCCCCGCCGCCCAAGCCCGAGGATCCCGAGGACGGACTGCCCGACACCTCCACCAAACGCCCCAAGGGCGCGGCCGAACGCAAAGGCGAGGTGAAGAAGCGCGGACGCAACGAGCCCCCCGAGGCCAGGCAACCCGAAGCGCCAAAGAAGAAGCGGGGCGAAGGGCAATGAACGGCCCCCGGATCGCCTTCTGGGGCCTGTTCACCCTCGCGGGGGTCTGGCTTCAGAGCTTCATGCCCGGGGTGGACTTCCTCGCCCCGGGACTTATCCTGAGCCTTCAGGAAGACAAGGTGCGAGCCACCCTGTGCATGGCCGCCGTGTGGCTGCTCATCCAGGAAGGCGCCGGCTCCCTGGCCTTCGGGGCCGTGGTGCTGTGGTACGGCGTGCTGGCGGCCTTGTTCTTTTTTGGACATTGGCTCTTCGAGGCCAAGAACTTCCTGTTCATGGTCATCCTCGGGGCCTGTCTGGGCGTTTTGCATTTCGGGCTCATGCATGTCATGACCTACCTCCAGGAGTGGCGCGTGCAGCCAGGCCGGGTGTTCGTGGAGTCGGTGATCCAGGCCGTGGTCTTCCCTGTGGAGTGGGGCCTCATCTACGTCACGTACAACCACCTCCCCAGCAATGCCAAAGACGTATGAGTCAGAATCCGGACAGCAGACGCCGCGCGGCGGGCTGATCCTGCTCCAGGCCCTGGTTTTGGGCCTGTTCTGCCTGTTCACCCTGCGCCTGTGGTACCTCCAGGTGCACAGGGGCGAACACTTCTCCGACCTTGCCCGCGAAAACCAGATGCGCCAGGCCTCCATCATCGCGGCCCGGGGCATGATCCTGGACCGCAACGGCAAGGCCCTGGCCGTCAACGAGCCGAGCTTCGCCCTTGGCCTCATCCGCGAGGACTGCGAGGACGTGCAGGGCACCCTGCGCAAGGTCTCCGAGTGGACCGGCCTGGACTACCAGGTGCTCCTGGACACCTACATCCGGGGCAAGAAGCGCTCAAAGCCCTTCGAGCCCCTGGTGCTCATCTCCAACCTCTCCTACGAGCTGCTGGCCAAGATCGAGGCCAACGCCGTCTCCTGGCCGGGCCTGGAGATCCTCATCCGCCACAAGCGCTCCTACCCCGACGGCATGCTCATGGCCCACGTGCTGGGCTATGTGGCCGAGGCCAACGAGGAGGACCTGGAGAAGGACTCCCGCCTGGCCCTGGGCGACCACGTGGGCAAGCAGGGCCTGGAATACGTGCTGGAACAGCGCCTGCGCGGCGAGAAGGGCCTCAAGCAGATCGAGGTGGACGCCTACGGCCGCGAGCACGACCAGCACGTGCTCCTGGAGCCGCGCGCAGGGGGCAACCTCAAGCTCTCCATCGACGCCGGGCTTCAGGCCTGGGCCGCCAAGCAGCTGGAAGGCCAGGCCGGCGCCATCGCGGTCCTGGAGGCGGACACCGGCAAGGTGGCCGCCCTGGTGAGCCAGCCCAGCTACGACTCCAACCTCTTCGTGCTGGGCATCCCCCCCAAGAAGTGGAAAGAGTTGCGCGACGACCCCATGCACCCCATCCAGAACCGGGTGGCCCAGTCGGTGTATCCGCCGGGCTCCACGTTCAAGCTGCTCATGGCGGCGGCCGCCCTCTCGGAGGGGCTCATCAAGACCACGGACACCGTGTTCTGCTCCGGATCCTACCGCGTGGGCGACCACGACTTCCACTGCTGGAAGAAGGGCGGCCACGGCTCCGTGGACATGCGTTCGGCCCTGGTGCATTCCTGCGACGTCTACTTCTACCAGCTGGGCGAACGCCTGGGCATCGACCGCATCAACCGCTACGCCCTCCAGGCAGGCTTCGGCGCGCCCACGGGCATCGACCTGCCCCACGAGCGCGGCGGGCTCATCCCCTCCACGGCCTGGAAGAAGCGCCGCTACGGCGAGAACTGGACCCGCGGCGAGACCCTCAACGCATCCATCGGCCAGGGCTCCGTGCAGGTTTCCCCCCTCCAGTTGGCCAAGTTCGTGGCCTCGCTGGTCAACGGCGGGAAAATCATCCGCCCGAGCCTGGTGCAGAGCGACCCCGTGGACGTGCAGGGCAAGCTCAACCTCTCCGACAAGGACCGCGACTTCATCGTGCGCGCCATGGCCGACACCGTGCAGGCGGGCACGGCCCAGAAGCTCAAGCGCCCCGACGCCTTGATCGGCGGCAAGACCGGCACCGCCCAGGTGGTGCGCCTGGCCAACGCAGACATCCGCCAGAAGACCCACGAAATGGCCTACAAGCAGCGCGACCACGCCTGGATCGCCACCTGGGGCCAGAAGGACGGCAAGACCTACGTGGTGGTCTGCATGGTGGAACACGGCGGCCACGGCGGCGAGACGGCAGGGCCCATCGTGCGCTCCATCTACGACTATCTCTTCGGCCCGGCCCCCGGCATGCCCAAGGTCCAGAAGGCCGCCGAAGCCCCCAGAACGGAAGTGGGCGACTAAGGCATGTCTCCCATCGACCGCAGGCTCTTCACGCACATCAACTGGCCGCTCCTGGCCATGGTGGCGATGCTCTTCGGAACGGGCGTCCTGAACCTCTATTCCGCGAGCGGCTTCCGCATCGGCGACGGGGTGTCGCTCAACCCCTTCTACCAGAAGCAGTGCATCTGGGGCCTTGCGGGACTGTGCTGCCTGGTGGCCCTCACGGTGTTCGACTACCGCTACCTCAAGCATGCGGCCTGGCCGCTGATGATCGTCACCCTCGTGCTCCTGGCCCTGGTGCCCGTGATCGGCAAGACCGTCTACGGGGCCAAACGCTGGCTGGACTTCGGGGCCTTCAGCCTCCAACCCAGCGAGCTGGCCAAGTTCGCCACGCTCCTGGTGGGCGCGCTCATGCTTTCCAAGGAATCCGGGCGGCTTGGCTGGCTGTCGCTCTTCATGGTGCTGGCCGTGGTCCTGCCGCCGGCGGCCATGGTCATCGTGCAGCCGGACCTGGGCTCGGGGCTGAACATCCTGCTGCTCCTGTGCGGGATGATCCTCTACCGGGGCCTGGCCGGCCAGGTGTTCAAGGTGCTCCTGGTGACTGTCCCGGCCCTGATCCCGTGCGGCTGGTTCTTTCTCAAGCCCTATCAAAAGCTGCGCATTCTGACCTTGTTCAATCCTGAACGAGACCCCCTGGGGTCGGGCTACCACATCATCCAGTCGCAGATCGCCATCGGTTCCGGGCAGATGTGGGGCAAGGGGTTCCTGGAAGGCACCCAGAGCCAGCTGCGTTTCCTGCCCGAAAAGCACACCGACTTCGCCGTGGCCGTGTTCGCCGAGGAGTGGGGGTTCGTGGGGAGCATCATCCTGGTGGCCATGTTCTGCGTGTTCCTCACGCTGCTCGCGGGCGTTGCGCGCGACGCCAAGGACCGCTTCGGCTCCTTTCTGGCGGCGGGCGTATTCTTCTATTTCTTCTGGCAAATCCTCATCAATATGGGTATGGTGCTGGGAATCATGCCGGTCGTGGGCATCCCGCTGCCGTTCATCAGCTACGGCGGCAGCGCCACCATCGTGAACTTCTGCCTCATCGGCATCGCGCTCAACGTCTCCATGCGCCGCTTCGTCTTCAAGAAGACCTGACGCGCTGGCATCTCCGGAGGGACTTACCGTGGCCAAGGACGAAATCAACGCCTTTCTCGGCGTGGGAACCACCTACCGGGGCAGGCTCGATTTCACCGGGGCCGTGCGCGTGGACGGGGTGTTCGAGGGCGAGGTGGAGTCCGAGGGGACGCTGGTTGTGGGGCGCGAGGCCACTGTGACCGGGCAGGTTCGCGTCGGCCAGCTTGTGCTGGGCGGGACTCTCGGCGGCGAGGTGACGGCGGCCCAGCGCGTGGTGCTCCACAAGACCGCTCGCTTCACGGGCACGCTGACGACCCCGGCGCTCTCGGTGGAAGAGGGCGCGGTGATCGAGGGCCAGGTGCGCATGACGCCGCCGGCCGGGGAAGCCTAGCCAGGGCGGTCCGCCGGTCCAGCCGCCAGGCGGGACCCGGTGCGCGCACTCCGGCCGCGAGACGGTATTGCCTGTGCGCCGCGTCCGATGGCCTCTCGCGCGGCGTTCCGGCGGCGAGCAGGCCCACGCGCAGGCTGCGGGGGGCCTCGCCCCGATGTTCGTGAAATCCATAACAATACCCTCTCAATCCCCTCAATTTCCGTGCGTTTTCGCGGTCTTTCCTGGAAAACCC
Source organism: Fundidesulfovibrio sp. (assembly GCF_058402725.1). Lineage (NCBI taxonomy): Bacteria > Pseudomonadati > Thermodesulfobacteriota > Desulfovibrionia > Desulfovibrionales > Desulfovibrionaceae > Fundidesulfovibrio > Fundidesulfovibrio sp. The sequence continues at coordinate 18,729 of NZ_JBZVFJ010000022.1, forward strand.
TCTGGACAGCCCCGGGGAAATCGGGTAATCACCCTCCGGGCTTGAACTAAAATTCACAATTAGGGGGCGGTGAATGGACATACTTGTTCTCGACAAGTGGTTTTTCGTGCAGGTTGTCAACTTTCTGGTCATCCTTGTGGTGCTCAACGCGGTGCTGATCGCGCCGATCCGCAGGATGCTCAAGCTGCGCGCAGGGACGGTCGCCGCCCAGGCATCAGAGATCGACGGCTTCACGGCGAACGCCGAATCCAAAATCAAGAACTACCAGGACGCCCTTGAGGCTGCCCGCGTTCAGGCCAGCGCCACCCGCACCGGCCTTCGCGAGGAAGGTCTTTCGGCCGAGAAAGGCATCCTGGAAGCGGCTGGCAAGCAGGCCGCGGACGAGCTCAAGGCCGCCCGCGCCAAGATCTCCGGCGAGTCCAAGGCCGCTTTTGAAACCATGCTGGCTGGGGTGACCGGCATGGCCGAGAAGGCCGCCTCGAAAATTCTGGGCAAGGCCCTGTAACCGGCAGCCCCAAAGGGTCCAAGGAGGTTGGCATTGAAGAAGGCACGGATCGTACTCTTCACCTTGGCGGTGTGCCTGTTGACCGCCGCGTGCGCGTGGGCTTCCGCAGACGGCGCGGAAGGGCCCAACTGGAAGAACTTCATCCTGCGCACCATCAACTTCGCTCTCGTGGTGGGCGTGGTCTGGTGGGTGGCGGGCAAGAAGATCGCCAGCACCTTCGGCGGCCGCAGGCTCTCCATCGAGAACCAGCTGGCTGATCTGGAGGAGCGCAAGGCAGCCGCTCAGAAACGTCTGGCCGATGTGGAACACTCCATCGCGAACCTCGAGGCCGAGCGCGCCCAGATCCTGGGTGACTACAAGGCCCAGGGCGAGGCGCTGAAGGCCTCCATCCTGAAGGCCGCCGAGGAGCAGGCCGCCCGCATCAAGTCGCAGGCGCTGCTCTCCGCCGAACAGGAGGCTAAGGCCGCCGCCGACGCCCTGCGCGTCGAGATGGCCGACAAGATCATCGAAGCCGCCCAGGGACTTCTGGCCAAGAAACTCACGGCCGAAGTTCAGGACAAGCTCGTTGACGACGCTTTAGGCAAGGTGGTGCTCAATTGACCGGGAACATCGTCGCTCGCAGGTACGCCAAGGCGCTGTTCGCCCTGGGCGTCAAGGAGAAGGCCGCCGACACTTTCGGCAAGGACCTCGCGGGGCTCGCCCAAGCCATGGATGCCGCGCCTGGTCTCCAGAAACTCTTTAAAAGCCCGAACTTCAATACGCAGGAGAAAAAGGCGGTTCTCGGCGACGTGGTGGCCAAGCTGAAGATGGCCCCCCTCTCGGTGAACTTCCTCTCCGTGCTTGCGGACAAGGGCCGCCTGGACTGCGTGCAGGACATCCAGAAGACCTACGCCGAACTTCTGGACGCCTCCAGCGGCGTGGTGCGCGGAAAGCTCACCACCGCCATGGCCCTGCCCGCCAAGCGCCAGAAGGATATCATGGGCACGCTCGAAAAGAAGTCCGGCAAGAAGCTGGTGCTCGACTTCGGCGTGGACTCCGCCATCCTCGGCGGGGTCGTCTTGCGGGTGGGAGACAAGGTCCTGGATGCGAGCCTTCGGGCCCAGCTGCAGCTGTTGAAAGATCAAATCAAGAGGGGTGAGTAGGGCCATGCAGATCAAAGCCGAAGAGATCAGCAAGATCATCGAGCAGCAGATTCAGAATTATGAGTCTCGCGTCGAGATGAGCGAGACCGGCACCGTGCTCTCCGTGGGCGACGGCATCGCACGCGTCTACGGCTGCCAGAACGCGATGTCCATGGAGCTCCTGGAATTCCCGGGCGGCATCATGGGCCTGGTGCTCAACCTGGAAGAGGACAACGTGGGCGTGGCCCTGCTGGGCGAAGACACGCACATCAAGGAAGGCGACCCGGTCAAGCGCACCGGCAAGATCTTCTCCGTGCCCGTCGGCGAAGCCGTTTCCGGCCGCGTCATCGACCCCCTGGGCAACCCCATCGACGGCCTTGGCCCCATCGCCTCGAAGGAGTTCCGCGAGGTCGAAATCAAGGCCCCCGGCATCATCGCCCGTAAGTCGGTGCACCAGCCCATGTACACCGGCCTCAAGGCCGTCGACGCCATGACCCCCATCGGCCGCGGCCAGCGCGAGCTGATCATCGGCGACCGCCAGGTCGGCAAGACCGCCGTCTGCCTGGACGCCATCCTGGCCCAGAAGGGCGGCGACGTGAAGTGCTTCTACGTGGCCATCGGCCAGAAGAAGTCCACGGTGGCCCTGGTGGTGGACACCCTGCGCAAGTACGGCGCCATGGATTACACCACCGTCATCTCCTCCACCGCCTCCGAACCCGCGCCGCTGCAGTTCATCGCGGCTTACGCCGGCTGCACCATGGCCGAGTACTACCGCGACTCCGGCCGTCACGCCCTCATCATTTACGATGACCTGTCCAAGCAGGCCGTGGCCTACCGCCAGATGTCGCTGCTTCTGCGCCGTCCTCCCGGTCGTGAAGCCTTCCCCGGCGACGTGTTCTACCTGCACTCTCGCCTGCTGGAACGCGCCTCCAAGCTCTCCGACGCCCGCGGCGCCGGCTCGCTGACCGCGCTGCCCATCATCGAGACCCAGGCCGGCGACGTGTCCGCGTACATCCCGACCAACGTGATCTCCATCACCGACGGCCAGGTGTACCTGGAGCCCAACCTGTTCAACGCCGGCATCCGGCCCGCCATCAACGTCGGCCTCTCGGTCTCCCGAGTCGGCGGCGCGGCCCAGATCAAGGCCATGAAGCAGGTCGCCGGCACGCTGCGCCTCGACCTGGCCCAGTACCGCGAACTCGCCGCCTTCGCCCAGTTCGGCTCCGACCTGGACAAGGGCACCCAGCTGAAGCTCAACCGCGGCATGCGCATGGTGGAACTGCTCAAGCAGCCCCAGTACCAGCCCCTGCCCGTTGAAGAGCAGGTGTCGGTCATCTTCGCGGCCGGTCGCGGCTTCCTCGACGACATCCCCGTGGCTGCGGTGCGCAAGTTCGAGGAGCAGTTCCTCGATTACATGCGCAACTCCAAGTCCGATGTCCTCAAGGCCATCCGCGAGAAGCAGGCCCTGGACGACAGCCTCACCCAGACCCTGGGCGCCGCCATCGACGAGTTCAAAAAGGGCTTCCGGGCTGAAGGCTAACCCAGGGGAGGACAAACCATGCCATCCCTGAAAGACGTTCAGATCAAGATCGCAGCGGTCAAGAAGACCAAGCAGATCACGAAAGCCATGAACATGGTGGCTTCGGCCAAACTGCGCAACGCCCAGGCGCGCATCGAACGCTTCCGCCCCTACGCGGACAAGTTCTATGAGATGCTGGGCGGCCTGGCCAACGGGGCGGATCCCAAGATCCATCCGCTCCTTGAGGTCCGCGAGGAGATCAAGACGGTGCTCATCGTCCTGGTCACCTCCGACCGCGGCCTGTGCGGCTCCTTCAACGGCAGCCTCATCAGCATGGCCCTCAAGCTCGCCAAGGAAAAGGCCTCCCAGGGCAAGACGGTCAAGTTCGTCTGCATGGGCAAGAAGGGTCGCGACACGGTTCGCAAGTCCGGCTACGAGATCGTGGCCGCCTACGGCGACCAGATGGGCGCGTTCGACTACTCCGTTGCCCTCAAGCTGGGCAACGAAGTGATCGGCGGGTACATCCGCGGCGACTTCGACGAAGTGAATCTGGTCTTCGGCAAGTTCATCTCCATCCCCAGGCAGGAGGCCACCCAGTTGACCATCCTGCCCATGGCCGCAGACCAGGCGTCCGACGCCCCGGCGGCCGGGACCAAACAGGAGTACCTCTACGAACCTTCGGTGGAAGGCCTGCTGGCCGAACTTCTGCCCCGGTTCGTCAACGTCCAGGTCTATCGCGGCATGCTGGACACCTCGGCCTCGGAACATGCGGCGCGCATGCGGGCCATGGACAACGCCACGAGGAACTGCGACGACATGGTGGGCACGCTCACCCTTGTCTACAACAAGGCCAGGCAGGCGAGCATCACCAGAGAGTTGATGGACATCGTCGGCGGAACCGAAGCGCTCAAAGGATAAAGGGGGCGAGAAATCATGAGCGGTGTCAAAGGCAAGATCGTACAAGTTATCGGCGCGGTGGTGGACCTCGAATTCCCCGAGGGCCAGCTCCCCGCCATCATGAACGCGGTGAATCTGAAAAACACCAACAACCCCAACGCCACGGACCTCGTCCTTGAAGTGGCGCAGCACCTGGGCAACAACGTCGTGCGCACCATCGCCATGGACGCCACCGACGGCCTCGTGCGCGGCATGGAAGGCGTGGACACCGGAAGCCCCATCATGGCCCCCGTGGGCCGCGCCCCCCTGGGCCGCATCATCAACGTCGTGGGCCTCCCCGTGGACGAAGCCGGAGATGTCGGCGCCACGGAGTTCCTGCCCATTCACCGCACCGCTCCCGCCTTCGTGGAACTTTCCACCAAGGTCGAAGTGCTGGAAACCGGCATCAAGGTCGTCGATCTGCTCATCCCCTTCCCCAAGGGCGGCAAGGTCGGCCTCTTCGGCGGCGCCGGCGTGGGCAAGACCGTTATTCTCATGGAAATGATCAACAACATCGCCAAGCAGCACGGCGGCCTCTCCGTGTTCGCCGGCGTGGGCGAGCGTACCCGCGAGGGCAACGACCTCTACCACGAGTTCAAGGAAGCCGGCATTCTGGACAAAGCAGCCTTGGTGTACGGCCAGATGAACGAGCCCCCGGGAGCCCGTGCCCGCGTGGCCCTCACCGCCCTCACCGTCGCGGAATACTTCCGTGACGCCGAAGGCCAGGACGTGCTGCTGTTCATCGACAACATCTTCCGGTTCACCCAGGCCAACTCGGAAGTGTCGGCGCTGCTCGGCCGCATGCCCTCCGCGGTGGGTTACCAGCCCACCCTCGGCACCGACCTTGGCGCCCTGCAGGAACGCATCACCTCCACCAACAAGGGCTCCATCACCTCGGTGCAGGCCGTGTACGTCCCTGCGGACGACCTCACCGACCCCGCGCCGGCCACCACGTTCTCGCACCTGGACGGCACCCTCGTGCTCTCGCGCCAGATCGCGGAACTGGGCATCTACCCCGCGGTGGACCCCCTCGACTCCACCTCCCGCATCCTCGACCCCCTGGTTCTGGGCGTGGAGCACTACGGCGTCGCCCGCCAGGTGCAGCAGATCCTTCAGAAGTACAAGGACCTGCAGGACATCATCGCCATTCTGGGCATGGACGAACTCTCCGACGAGGACAAGCTGACCGTGGCCCGCGCCCGCAAGATCCAGCGCTTCCTCTCGCAGCCGTTCTTCGTCGCCGCCCAGTTCACCGGCAAGGAAGGCCGCTACGTCAAGTTGGAAGATACCATCAGGGGCTTCAAGGCCATCATCGAGGGCAGCCACGACGACCTCCCCGAGGGCGCCTTCTACATGGTGGGCGGCATCGAAGAAGCGGTGCAGAAAGCCAAGGAGATGTAAGGCATCATGGCCAAGGAACTCCGCCTGGAAATCGTCACGCCTGACCGGTTGGTCGTGTCCTCCGACGTGGAATACGTCGGAGCGCCCGGCGTGCTCGGCGAGTTCGGCGTGCTGCCCGGCCACGTTCCCTTCCTCTCCGCTCTGGGCATCGGCAACCTGCACTACAACGTCGGCGGCAAGACCTACTACGTCTTCGTCTCCGGCGGGTTTGCCGAAGTCAGCGGCGATAAGGTGACTGTCCTGGCCGAAGTGGCCGAACGGGCCGAAGAGATCGATGTGGAACGCGCCCGCCGCGCCGAAGAGCGCGCGCGTCAGCGCATCACCAAACAACAAGAAGCCGTGGACAACGCCAGGGCCTCCGCCGCCCTCCAGCGCGCCATGGCCCGCATGAGCTGCCGTACCGCAGCCCAGTCCGCAGGCACAAGCAGCCGCGCCTAGAACGCGCTGCGCCTCAGACCGCACTTGAGGGCGGCGGACGAAAGTCCGCCGCCCTCTTTTGTATGGTAGTATGGATTCTACCGGTTGAGGCGATGGGCGTGGAACTCTGCTGACGACTTTGGCGGCGCCAGGGCGAGACCTTCTGGATACCTCTGTTGCTTCGCGAGTCCAAGGAGAACGGCTCCACCTCCAGGCGAAAACCTTTAACTCTTCACACAGTGAGCGGAGATCGGCGCGTTCTGCGCTCTTCAAGAAACGATTATCCACGGAACTTACATCTTTTCCACGCCGTAGGGCTCAATCAGATCCTTTCCTTATGAATCAACGCGCATGGGCTGTGAGCGTTTCGTCCCTTCGCTCCATTGGTTCGCTTGACGTGCGTGCGCTCCTCTTGAAAAGCCGCCCTGCCTGTGCCAAATCCAATCGGCTTTGATCAAACTGAAAACGAGGCATCCATGAACGAGAAGGTCAGCGCGTTGGTCTTGGCGGCGGGGAAGGGCACGAGGATGTATTCCGAAGACCCCAAAGTGCTTCGCACGCTGTTGGGCGAACCAATGCTCGGGTACGTGCTGGACGGTCTGGAGCCGGTGTTCGGCGAACGGGTGCGCGTGGTGGTGGGTTTCGGCGCCGAGAAAGTACGAAAGGCCTACCCGGGATACGACGGGCGTTTCATCCTCCAGGAGCGGCAACTGGGTACGGGGCACGCGTTGCAGTGCGCCTGGGCCGAGATTCTGGCCTCCGGCGAGGAGTATGTGCTGGTGGTCAACGGCGACGTCCCGCTGGCGTCCGGGCGTGACTTGGCAGGCTTCGTCGAGGACGGCGTTTCCGCTGGTGTGGACTTGGCGTTCCTGACCATCGAGCTTAACGATGCTGGCGCTTACGGTCGCGTGGTGCGCGACGCCTCCGGCAGCGCGCGCATCGTGGAAGCCAAGGATTTCGACGTGGCGCAGCACGGCCTTCCGACGGGAGAAATCAACGCGGGCATCTACCTGCTGCGGGTGTCGGCCGTTGACAAGGTGCTGCATGGGCTTACCAATGCCAACAAGAGCGGCGAATTCTACATCACCGACCTGGCGGAGATGGTGGCGCGCGCAGGCGGGAAGGTTTCGGCCTTGAGCCGGGGCCGGGATGAAAACCTGCTGGGCATCAACAACGCCCGCGAACTGCTGGCGGCGGAGGAGTGCCTTCGGGCGCGCATCGTGGAAGGTCTGATCGACTCCGGCGTGGTGATCCGCCAGGCCGGGAGCGTGCGCATCGGCCCCAGGGTTCGCATCGCGCCAGGTTGCGAAATCTGCGGATCGTGCGAACTGCTGGGCGACACGTTGCTGGAGTCTGGCGCGGTGGTGGAGTCCGGCTGCGTGGTGAAGGACAGTCGACTGGGCGTGCGCGCGGTGGTGCATTCGTTCTCCCACCTGGATCGGGCGGTGCTGGGCGTGGGGTGCCATGCAGGACCTTTCGCGCGGCTGCGTCCCGGCGCTGTGCTGGAGGACGACGCCCGCGTGGGGAATTTCGTGGAGATGAAGAAATCCGTGCTTGGCCCCGGGGCCAAGGCCGGTCACCTGACGTACCTTGGCGACGCCTTCATCGGCGCTGGTGCAAATATCGGGGCGGGGACCATCACCTGCAACTACGATGGCGTGAACAAGCATGTGACGCGCATCGGCGCGAAGGCGTTCATCGGTTCCAACACGGCGCTGGTGGCCCCCGTGACGGTGGGCGATGAGGCGCTGGTGGGAGCGGGCTCGGTGATCACCAAGGAGGTGCCGCCCGGGGCGTTGGCCATCGCGCGCGGCAAACAGATCGTTCGTGAGCGCAGGAAAAACCCGGCTTGATTTCACCTGTCAAACCGGTTAGGAGTTAGCATATGGACATCATCGACACCTTGGAAGAGCGCATCGCGCAACTGGTGAATCGTCTCAAGGCGTTGGAAGAAGAAAACAGGGCCTTGAAGGCGGCCATGGAGCAGGAGAATGCCTCGATGAAAGAGGCCCTGGACCTGGAACGCCAGAAAAAGGACGCCGTGTTGTCCCGGGTGGATCAGCTCTTGAAGAAGTTACAAGAGGAGCCGATCTGAATTGAATGCCGATGCCAAGCTACAGCAAGGTCATTCTCGGGCTTGAACTCTCGTTCAAGACCGACGCGGAACCGGACCGCGTGGAGACAGCCAAGGCATTGGTGGAAGAACGCTACCGGCTGCTCAATCCGGGTGGAAAGAATCTGAGCAAGGAGAAGCTGCTGACGTTCGTGGCCCTGGGCCTCGCGGACGATCTGCTGATGGCCAACCAGAAGCTGTCCGAGATGGAAAGCAAGCTCGACAGAATTCTGAAAAGGATAAAACCGCCGGAGTGATTCCGGCGTTGTGACGATACTTCCCTGGAGTGCGCGTGATCGTCGATCGGTTTCTGAGCCGATACTCCTGAAAAGGGTGACGCTCCGAGACGGCTGGTGTGCGAACCCGCCTCGAGCGGGTGGCCTGAAAGCCGTCCAGTGTCGCCCCCCTTGCGTAAGCAAGGTTCAAAACTGATCGTCGACACGGCTCTCCGGGGTTCCCCGGCCATCCTCAGTCTTGGGGAGCCCCGCTCCCGTCGTGCGCCTGCCGCGTCCGTCTACGCTCTTCCCTGCGCCGCCTTCGGCGGAATCGTTTTCGCGCCCCGGGCTTGCGGCCCGGTGCGGCATACCGGGCGCTGGCCCGTGACACAATAGAGGGAATCGGCATGGACTTCAGCATCGTCGTCGGCGTGATGGGCATGGCGGCAGGCGCCGCGGGCGGATGGCTGCTCAACAGGATTATTTCCGCCAAGGCGTTGGCGGAATCGAAAACCCTGGCCGAGCGCATCCTGGAAGAGGCCCGCAAGGAGGCCCAGGCGCACAAGAAGGAAATCATCCTCCAGACCCAGGACGAACTCTACAAGCAGAAGCTCGAACACGAGAAGGAGGTCAAGGAGCGCGAGGGCCAGCTCCTGCGCAAGGAATCCTCGCTCCAGGAGAAGCTGGACAAGCTCGAAACGAAGCTCGAAAAGGCCACACAGAAGGAGTCCGACCTGCTGGCCCAGGAAAAGCGCCTCTCCCACCAGGAAAAGTTTCTGGGCGAGAAAGAGGAGAGCCTGGCCGAGGCTGCCCAGGTGCAGGAGCGCAAACTCGAAGAAATTTCCGGACTTACGGCCGACGAAGCCAAGCGCGTGCTCATGGCCGAGATGGAGAGCCGCACTCGCCACGAGGCCGCGCGCATGATCCGACAGATCGAGACCGAAGCCAAGGAGGAGGCCAGCAAGAAAAGCAAGGAGATCCTTGCCCTGGCCATCCAGCGCTACGCGGGCGATTACGTCTCTGAGCAGACAGTCACCGCCGTGACCCTGCCCAGCGAGGAGATGAAGGGCCGCATCATCGGCCGCGAGGGTCGCAACATCCGCGCCCTGGAGGCCGCCACCGGAGTGGACCTGATCATCGACGACACGCCTGAAACCGTGATCCTCTCCGCCTTCTCCCCCATCCGCCGCCAGGTGGCCAAGATGGCCCTGGAACGCCTGATCACCGACGGGCGCATCCACCCCGCGCGCATCGAGGACATCGTCAAGAAGTGCGAACAGGAGTTCGAGGTGAAGCTGCGCGAACTGGGCGAGCAGGCCACCTTCGACGTGGGCGTGCACGGCATCCATGCCGAGATCGTCAAGCTCCTGGGCCAGCTGCACTACCGCACCAGCTATTCGCAGAACGTGCTTCAGCACTCGCTGGAAGTGGCCTCGCTGTGCGGCATCATGGCCTCGGAGCTGGGGCTGGACGTGAAAAAGGCCAAGCGCGCCGGCCTGCTCCACGACATCGGCAAGGCGGTGGACCACGAGATCGAAGGCCCCCACGCCGTCATCGGCTACGATCTCGCCAAGAAGTTCGGCGAATCCAAGGACATCACCCACGCCATCCAGGCCCACCACGAGGACGTGCCCCCCAAGACCGTCTACGCAGTGCTGGTGCAGGCCGCCGACAGCCTCTCGGGCGCACGCCCCGGCGCGCGCAAGGAACTGCTCTCGAGCTATGTGAAGCGCCTGGAAGACCTGGAGAACATCGCCACCAATTTCGAAGGGGTTTCCAAGGCCTACGCCATCCAGGCGGGCCGCGAGATCCGCGTTGTGGTGGACTCCGACGCCGTGGACGACGACAACACGCATGTTCTCTGCAAGGACATCGCCAAGAACATCGAGGAGAACCTCACCTACCCCGGACAGATCAGGGTCACCGTGATCCGCGAGCGCCGGGCCGTGGGCTTCGCCAAATAGCATGGCCCGCCATCGCGCCACGGGCCGGACGGCGGTCCTCCGTCCGTTCGGCCCGTGGCGGGCCGGTATCCTCGTCCTCGTTTTCGCGTTGGGTTTCTGCCTTCCTTCCCAGGCCCAAGGCCCCGTTCCCGTCTGGCCCCCCGACAATTTCGTGTTCCAGCGCGCCTCCGACGGCTTCGGACGCCCCGGCTTCGTGGTGCGGGCCGCTCCGGGAGAACTGGTCCACGCGCGGCTGGGCACCGATTCGGGACAGTTCCTGGAACAGGCCCGCGCCACGGCAGACGCCAACGGTGTGGCCTCCCTTCGTTTCTCTCGGCAGGCCCCGGGGTTCTACCGAGTGGTCCTCGCAAGCGCGACTGGCCGAACGGCCCTGCGGACAGCCGTGGGGGAGCTCTTCCTGGTGGCCGGGCAGTCCAACGCCGTGAGCACCAGCTACGGCCATGCGCCCGCGGCCTCGGAGACGGGCCTGGTGGTGGTCAACGACTACTACGGCGACCTCGGCCCAACGCGCGGCTGCGAGGTCCGCTCGCTGGAGCGCCTGCTGGTCCCCTCGGACAAGGACGGCATCACCTCCAACGTCTGTTGGGTCGTGTGCGGCGACATCCTGGCCCGGCGTTACGGCGCGCCGGTGGGCTTCCTCAACGTGGCGGTCTCCAACACCGACACCAACCGCTGGAACCCCGCCACGGGCGACCTGGCGGCAAAGCTCCTGGAACTCCAGCGCATGGCCTCCTTCCGGGCGGTGCTCTGGCAGCAGGGCGAATCGGACGTGATCAACAAGGTCCCTGGCGAGACGAGCCTGGTGAACCTCACAACGCTCATCAGGGCCTCCCGCGCCGTCACGCCGGGGATCCCCTGGTTCGTGGCGCGAAACTCCCACAAGGACGGAACGCCGTATCCGGACCAGCCCGTCCGCCGCGCCCAGGAGACCCTCATCCGGCAGGGGCTCGCCCAGGCAGGACCGGACACGGATCAGATCCGCGAGGTGCCCGGCTGGAGCGGTTTTGCCGATTTCTGCATCCAGGGGCTGGACCGTAACGGCGAACTCTGGGCCGAGGCGCTCCTGCCCTGGCTTTCCCGCCGCTTCGCGCAGTAGGTGGACGGATGAACGTGCTCTTCCTGGGCGATGTGGTGGGCCGACCCGGGCGCAAGGCCCTGGCGGAACAGGCCCGCAATCTGCGGCGCGACCTGGAGCTGGACCTGCTCATGGCCAACGTGGAGAACGCCTCGGGCGGCATCGGACTCAACGCCAAGGCCGCCCGCGAGCTTCTGGCCCTGCCCCTGGACGTGCTCACCGGCGGCAACCACACCTGGAAACACAAGGACGTTTTTCCCGTCTTCCAGGAAGCCTCGAGGCTCCTGCGCCCGGCCAACTATCCGGCCGGGGCGCCCGGCACGGGGCTGCGCGTCTACGAGACGGCCGGGGGAACGCCCTACGCCGTGCTCAATCTCCTGGGCCGCACCTACATGGACGCAGTGGACTGCCCCTTCCAGACCGCCCGGACCCTGCTGGACTCCCTGCCCGTCGACGTGAAGGTCCGCATCGTCGATTTCCACGCCGAGGCCACCAGCGAGAAAAAGGGCATGGCCTATTTCCTGGACGGGAGCGTCTCGGCGGTGCTGGGCACCCACACCCACGTGCAGACCAACGACGCCCGCGTCCTGCCCGGCGGCACGGCGGCCCTCACCGACGTGGGCATGTGCGGTCCCGTGCACTCCGTGATCGGCATGGACGCGCAGGGTATCGTGAACCGTTTCCTCACGCGGCTTCCCGTGCGTTTCGAAGTGGCCAAGGGCCCTGCGCGCCTGGAAGGGGCCTTGTGCGCCATTGACGAGTCCACGGGCCGGGCGCTAAGCATCCGCCCTTGGCAAGGAGGACTTTCGTGAACGTTTTCGACGAACTCACCTGGCGAGGCCTGGTCCATCAGACCAGCGGGGCGGACACCCTGCGCGAACACCTGGCCGCGCCCGGACGCGTGATGTACTGCGGCTTCGACCCCACGGCCGAGAGCCTGCACATCGGCAACATGGTGCCCCTGCTGGCGCTCATGCGCTTCGCCCTGGCCGGGCACCGGCCCATGGCCCTGCTGGGCGGGGCCACCGGCCTCATCGGCGACCCCAGCGGCAAGGACAAGGAGCGCCAACTCTCCGACCCCGCCGACACGGCGGCCCGCGCTGAACGCATCAAGGCCCAGATTCTCAAGCTTTTCACGGACAACGGGGCCACCATCGACGTGGTGAACAATCTCGACTGGATCGGGAAACTCTCGGCCATCGAGCTGCTGCGCGACGTGGGCAAGCACTTCACCGTGAACTACATGCTGGCCAAGGATTCCGTGAAGGGGCGCATCGACCGCGAAGAATCGGGCATCTCCTACACCGAGTTCAGCTACATGATCCTGCAGGCCTTCGATTTCCACCACCTGAACCGCGAGCAGGGCTGCACCCTGCAGATCGGCGGGGGCGACCAGTTCGGCAACATCACCGCCGGGCTCGAACTCATCCGGCGCAAGTCCGGGGCCGAGGCCCACGCCATGACCTTCCCGCTCATCACCACGGCCTCGGGGGCCAAGTTCGGCAAGAGCGAGAAGGGCGCCATCTACCTGGACCCCCGGATCACCTCGCCCTACGCCTTCTACCAATACTGGGTGAACGCCGACGACCGCGACGTGGTGAACTATCTCAAGTACTTCACCTTCCTTCCTCGCGAGGAGATCGAGGCCCTGGCCGTGGCCGTGGCGGAAAAAGCCCACCTGCGCGAGGCCCAGCGCACCCTGGCCTATGTGATGACCTCCATGGTCCACGGACGCGACCAGGCCGAGCATGTGGTGAAGGCCAGCGAATACCTCTTCGGCAAGGGGGCCCTGGACGGCGTGGACCCCGCCACCCTGCGCGCCGCCCTAGAGGGAGCCCCCGGGCGCGACTACGCCTCCCGCGCGGACATCCCGGATATGGTGACGCTGCTGGTGGAACTCGGCCTGTGCAGCTCCAAGGGCAACGCCCGCAAGGACCTGGCCGCCGGGGCCGTGACCGTGAACAACGCCAAGGTGGGGGCCGACTACGCCTATCCCGAGGCCGACTTCGCGGGCGGCACGCTCCTGCTGGTGCGCAAGGGCAAGAAGAGCTACGGCGTGGCGAGGCTCGGATGAGCGCCGCCGACCCCGCGCAGGGGAGTTGCGCCCGCCCGACGTGCGGCAGGCTCTGCCCGCCGCCGCTCCTTAAGGCCCTCTCGCGCGAGAAGTTCAAGGCCCTGGCCGGGCGGGCGGCCCTGTTCGCCTCGTTCGTGAAGATCGAGCACTCGGTCTTCGCGCTGCCCTTCGCCTACGTGGGGTTTTTCCTGGCCAAGCGCGGCTGGCCGGGATTCGCGCCCTTCGCGCTGCTCACCCTGGCCATGGTGGCCGTGCGCTCCTACGCCATGGGGGTCAACCGCCTCATGGACGAGCCCTTCGACCGTCTGAACCCGCGCACGCAGGGCCGCGAGCTGGTGCGCGGGGCCATCAGCCGCGCCCAGGGCTGGGGCTTCGTGGCCGTCTGCGCGGCCGTGTTCGTGCTGGCTTGTTGGGGGCTCAACCCCCTGTGCCTGTGGCTCTCGCCCGTGGTGCTGGCCTGGGCGGGCTTCTACAGCCTGACCAAGCGCTTCACCTGGCTGTGCCACATGGTGCTGGGCAGCGTGCTGGGCCTGGCCCCGGTGGCCGGATGGCTGGCCGTGACGCCCCAGTTCGCCCTTGCCCCGGTGCTCTTCGGGCTGGGCGTCACCTGCTGGGTGGCGGGCTTCGACGTGCTCTACGCCTCCCAGGACGAGGCCTTCGACCGCCGCCACGCCCTGCACTCCATGCCCGTGCGCTTCGGGGTGGGGCCCGCGCTCTCCCTGGCGGCGCTCCTGCACGGGCAGGCCGTGGCGCTCTTCGCCCTGGCGGGCTGGTCCGCGGCGCTGGGCTGGGGCTATTTCGGGGTGCTCGCGCTGGTGGCGGCGCTTTTGTGGATAGAGCACCGCCTGATCTCCGAGAACGATCTCTCGCGTCTGAACATGGCCTTTTTCACGCTCAACGGGGTGGTGGCGGCCACGCTCTTCCTGGGCGTGCTCTACGACCTCTTCGCCTGATCCGCCCTCAGGGGCGTCCCCGACCATTCGATCACCCGCTCGTGCCGGACCTCCAGGTCCGGCGCGAT